>JAIRTY010000842.1 GCA_031254715.1 Nocardiopsaceae bacterium
ATCACAGCTCGTCAGTGTCCCATCGGGCCCAGTTCCGCGCAAGAGTGCGCAGAATATGAGCGATAACCGGTCTCTAACGGTTGACACCCCTTGCGTTACTGCTCAATATTTTTCGGTTATGAACAGACGACGGGTCACGCTGGCGGCGGTGACGGCGCTGGTCATGCTGGCCGCCGCGGCATGCGGTACCGGGAGCGGTGGGTCGGGGGGCGGCAGCGGCCCGATCCAGATCTGGGAGGGTTACACCTCCACCCAGGCCAAGGCGTTCGCGCACCTGGTGAAGCAGTACGAGGCGCAGCACCCCGGGCAGAAGGTGCAGACCCTCTTCGTCAACAGCGACAACGCGCTGCAGAAGGTCCTGACAGCGGTGCGGGGCGGCAGTCCCCCCGACGTCGCCTACCTCTACGGCTCCTGGGCGCCCAACGTCGCGCAGATCCCGCAGGTGGTCAACCTGTCCCAGGTCGTGCGCAGGCCGGGCGTCAACTGGAACGACTTCTGGACCGGCGAGCGCGCCGTGGCCACCGTCAACGGGAAGGTCATCGGCATGCCGGCGCTGGTCGACAACCTCGCCGTGGTCTACAACAAGACCCTGTTCGCCCGGGCCGGGCTGAAACCGCCCGGGCCCGGTTGGACCTGGCAGCAGTTCCAGGCGGACGCGCAGAAGCTCACCGACCCGGCCCGCAAGCAGTACGGCACCGCCTACGTGACCCCCGGCAGCGAGGACACGGTGTGGCACTGGGAGGCGCTGCTGTGGGAGGCCGGCGGCAAGCTGCTGACGCCGGGCAACAAGCACGCGGCGTTCGACTCACCGGCCGGCCTGACCTCGCTGAACAGCCTGCGGACCATGGCCGTGACCGACCACTCCATGTACCTGGACCCGACCGACTCGGCGTACGGCAACCTGTTCAACTCCGGCAAGATCGGCATGCTGGTCACCGGGCCGTGGGACCTCTCCGTGTTCCCGAACGTCCACTACGGGGTGCAGGTCATGCCCGCCTACCCGGGCACCAGCGGCGGTCACCAGACCATCTCAGGCCCGGACAACTGGGTGATCTTCAACAACGGCGGCGCGCGGGTCAGCGCGGCCGAGAAGTTCCTGCTCTGGCTCACGGCCCCGGCCCAGGACAGGTACTTCGCGCTGCACACCGGCGACCTGCCGACCCGGCGCTCGACCGCGACCCCGGCCTTCGACCAGCAGATGAACAAGTCCCAGCCCGGCCTCAGCACGTTCATCGACAACCTGGGCAACGTCAGGCAGGCCCGGCCGCAGCTCCCCGCCTACCCGAAGATCTCGCAGGTCCTCGGCAACATGGTGGTCTCCGTGGTGCTCGGCAAGGCCCAGCCGAAGGCGGCCCTCAGCTCCGCCGCCCGGCAGGTCAACCAGATCCTGGCGACCGGGTGACCGCACAATCGTGGCGGGGCTCCGAGCACACCGCTGGCTGGTCGTTCGTCACCCCCGGGGCCGCCATCATCCTGCTGTTCGGGGCGGTGCCGATCATCTGGTCGGCGGTGATGTCGTTCCAGCACTCCAACCTGCTGTCCCCGAGCACCCCGTTCGTCGGCCTCCGCAACTACCGGCAGCTCGTGCACGACCCGGTGGTGGCGCAGGCCATCGGGCACACGATCGTGTACACGGCGCTGTTCGTGCCGGGCACGATGATCGTCGGGCTGTTCCTGGCGGTGGCGATGAACCGCAAGATCAGGTTCATCTCGCTGTACCGGACCGCCGCCTACGCCACCATGGCCATCTCCACCATCAGCGAGGCGCTGGTCTTCATCTGGCTGTTCGACCCGTCCTACGGGATCTTCAACTACTTCTTCAGCCTGCTGGGCATCCCGCAGCAGCAGTTCCTCAACTCGCCGTCGGAAGCGCTCTACGTGATCGTGGTGATGACGATCTGGGGCTGGACCGGCTTCGCGGTCGTGATCTACCTGGCGGCCCTGCAGGGCGTGCCGCAGGCGCTGACGGAGGCCGCCGCGATTGACGGGGCAGGCCCCTGGCGCACGTTCCGCAAGGTGACGCTGCCGCTGCTGAGCCCGGCCTCGCTGTTCCTGGCTATCTGGCTCACGATCAACGCGCTGCAACTGTTCGACGAGGTGTACCTGAGCACCCAGGGCGGCCCCCTCAACGCCACCACCGTGCTCGTGTACTACCTGTACGACCAGGCGTTCCAGAACTTCAACTTCGGCTACGCATCGGCGATCGCCTACGTCCTGTTCCTCGTCATCATCGTGATCACCGCCCTCCAGTTCCGGGTCGGCCGGCGGCTCACGTACTACCGGTCTTGACATCCTCCCTCGCCTGGACGCGGGGGATTCCAGCTACCGGCATCCGGTTAAGGAGGCAAGCAGTTGAGGTTCGCGGTTCACGGGCCGGATAATCCCATCGCCTCCCCGCGCAGTCACGGCGTGCCCCGCCGCGATGTTCCTGGCCGCGTTCACGTCAGCGTTGAGCGTGAAGGTGCAGGCAGTGCACCGGAAGACGGCTTGGCTCTCGCGCGACTCCCGGTCCGTGTGCCCGCATGCGCTGCAGCGCTGACTGGTGAACGCAGGACTGATCTTCTCTACCCGGCCCGGCGCCTTGTCCTCCACTCGGCGCACCAGCCGCCCCCAGCCCGACCGCATGATCTCCCGGTTGAGCCCGGACTTCTGGCGGACGTTCCGACCTGGGGTGTGAGAGGTGCCCCGTGCCGAACGCGTCATGCCCTAGTGACGATCCCCGACATTCCCTGGGGGGTGAAGCGGTGTGTCGCCCGGGTCTGCGGAGCCGGAGTCTACGGACCGCGATCCCGATGACCGCGACCTCGACACCCGCTGGCGGGGTCCAGGCCTCGGCCACTCGCGGCATCCCGCCCGCCAGTCGCCGGTGGGCGGCGCGGCTGCCGTTCAGTCCCTGGCACCTGGTGCTGGTGCCCGCCACCCTGGTGCTGATCTTCCCGTTCCTCTGGCTGGTGGTCTCGTCGGTCGAGACGTCATCGGAAGCGCTGCGCTTCCCGCCGCTCCTGACCCCGCACGTGCTGCGGTTCGGCAACTATTCCGACGCGCTGCACAGCGCGCCGTTCGGGCGGTTCTTCTTCAACAGCGCCGTGGTCGCGGTCATCACCGTGGCGGCGAACCTGGTGCTGTGCTCGCTGGCCGGCTACGCCTTCGCCCGGTTCCGGTTCCTGGGCCGGGGGGCGCTGTTCGCTGTCATCATGGCGACGCTCATGGTGCCGTTCCAGATCACCATGATCCCGCAGTTCATCATCACCAAGTGGCTGGGCATCCACGTGCTCGCCGGGGTGGGGATCAACCACATCGGCTCGCTGATCCTGCCGAACGCCGCGACCGCGTTCGGCGTGTTCTTCCTCCGCCAGTTCTTCCGGACGCTGCCGCTGGAGTACGAGGAGTCGGCCCGGGTGGACGGCGCCAGCCGGCTCACCGTGCTGCGGCGGATCGTGCTCCCGCTGGCCGCCCCGGCCCTGGCCACCCTGGCCGCGCTCACCTTCCTCGACTCCTGGAACAACTTCCTCTGGCCGCTGATCGCCATCACCTCCACCAGCCACATGACGCTCCCGCTCGGGCTGGCCACGTTCCAGGGCGCGCACCAGAACGAGTGGCCGCTGCTGATGGCCGGCAACGTGATGAGCCTGCTCCCGATGCTGGTGATCTTCGTGGTGGCGCAGCGCTACTTCGTCAGGTCGGTGGCGGCCACCGGGCTGGCGGGAACCTAAGGAGGCACGGGTGGCACAGGCAGGCAGCAGGACCGAAGCGGAGGTGGCGTCCCAGCCGGCGTGCTGGCGCCGGGCAGCCGGGCTGGCCGCGAGCGTGGCCGGCCTGCTCCCGGCGCCCGGGGAACGCGTGGCCGTCGCCGGCTGCGGGACCTCCTGGTTCATGGCCCAGTCGTACGCGGCGGCCAGGGAGGTGTCCGGGCAGGGGGAGACCGACGCCTTCGCCGCCTCCGAGCTGCCGCTGCGGCGGCGTTACGACCGGGTGCTGGTGCTGTCCCGGTCCGGCACCACCACCGAGATCCTGCAACTGCTGGCGCGGCTGCGCGGCACCGTGCCCACTGTCGCGATCACCGCTAGCGAGGGCAGCCCGGTGGCCGCGGCGGCCGGGGAGGTCATCCCGCTGGAGTTCGCTGACGAGGAATCGGTGGTGCAGACCCGGTTCGCCACCACCGAGCTGGCGCTGCTGCGCACCCACCTCGGGCAGGACATCGGCCCGGCGGCCGCTGACGCCGAACGCATCCTGGCCGAGCCGGTGCCGGAACAGCTCATGGCCGGGCGGCAGTTCACGTTCCTGGGCACCGGCTGGACCACGGGCCTGGCCAGCGAGGGCGCGCTGAAGCTGCGCGAGGCGGCCGGGATGTGGACCGAGTCGTACCCGGCCATGGAGTACCGGCACGGTCCCGCCGCGGTGACCGGCCCGGGCAGCGTGGTGTGGGTCCTCGGCCCGCAGCCGGACGGGCTCGCCGCTGAGGTGGCCGCGGCCGGCGGCACCTTGTGGCACACCGCCAACGACCCGCTGGCCGGGCTGGTGCGGGTGCAGCTGCTGGCGGTGGCGGCGGCACGGGCGCGCGGGCTGGATCCGGACCGGCCGCGGAACCTGAGCCGGTCGGTGATCCTGCGTGAGGCCGGGACCGGCGCCGGGGCGGGCTGAGCACGATGATCCTGGTCGTGGCGCTGAACCCGGCGCTGGATGTCACCCACCACGTGGCGGGGGTGGACTGGGCCGGCACCAACCGGCCGGCGATGGTACGGACACGGCCCGGCGGCAAGGGCCTGAACGTGGCCCGGACGCTGCGGGCGCTGGGCGTAGCTGTCGCGGTAACCGGCCTGGCGGGCGGCGCTGCCGGAGAAGAGGTGGCGGCGGGGCTGGCGGCGGCAGGGGTCGCGGCGGCGTTCACCCCCATCGGCGGCCAGACCCGGCGGACGTTCGCGGTGGTGGACACCGAGCGGAATGATGCGGCGCTGTTCAACGAGCCGGGGCCGGTTGTGGAACCGGTCGAGTACTCGGCCTTCCGGGAGCGGTACGAAAAGGAGCTGGCACGGAGCGGAGCGGTGGTGCTGTCGGGGAGCCTGCCGCCGGGGCTGGGGCCGGGTACCTACGCCGAGCTGACGGCCAGGGCGGCTGCCGCCGGGGTACCGGTGGTGCTGGACGCGCACGGGGAGGCACTGGCACGGGGCGCCGCGGCGGGCCCGGCGATCGTGAAGCCGAACCTGGCCGAGCTGGCAGGGCTGGCCGGGCGGCAGCTCTCGGCCGGGGGCAGGGCTGATCACGAGGCGGTGGCCGCCGCGGCGGCGAAGCTGCGGGCCGTCGGCGCACAGGCAGTGGTGGTGTCGCTGGGTGCCGAAGGGCTGTGGGCGGTGACGCCGGAGGGCCGCTGGCACGCGGCGCCGCCGGGGCCGGTGGCCGGGAATCCCATCGGCGCCGGTGACGCGGTGGCCGCGGGGCTCGCGCGCGGGCTGGTGGCGGGATGGCCGTGGGAGGAACGGCTCCGGCACGCGGTTGCGCTCGGCACCGCGGTGGCGGCGGCGCCGGTGGCGGGCGAGTTCAGCCGCACCGACTATGAAGCGCTGCTGGGCGCTGTCACGGTGGGAGCGCGCTGATGCCCGCGGTGCCGATGTCAGCGATCATGGGGCCCGCCGCGGCGGCAGGCCGGGGAGTCGGCGCGTTCAACGTGATCGGCATCGAGCATGCCGAGGCGATCGCTGCCGGTGCCGAGTCCGCCGGGGCCCCGGTGGTGCTGCAGGTCAGCGAGAACTGCGTGCGCTATCACGGCGCGCTGCGACCGCTGGCGCTGGCGTGCGCAGCGATCGCGGAGGCCGCGGCGGTGCCGGTGGTGCTGCACCTGGACCACGCCACCGGTGAGGAGCTGGTGCGCGAGGCAGCCGGGCTCGGGTTCGGGTCTGTCATGTACGACGCGTCGGCGCTGGATTACCAGGGGAACGTGGCAGCGACGGCAGCGGTAGCGCAATGGTGCCGGGAGCGGGGGATCTGGGTCGAGGCAGAGCTGGGGGAGATCGGCGGCAAGGACGGGGTGCACGCGCCCGGCGCCCGCACCGATCCCGCCGAGGCCGCCCGGTACAGCGCCGCCACCGGGGTGGACGCGCTGGCGGTGGCGGTCGGCAGCTCGCACGCGATGCTGACCCGCGACGCGGTGCTCGACACCGGGCTGATCGGCCGCATCCGCGCCGCGGTGAGCGTCCCGCTGGTGCTGCACGGCTCCTCCGGTGTCCCCGACCACGGGCTGGCCGCCGCGATCGGCGCGGGGATGACCAAGATCAACATAGCCACCCAGCTCAATAAGGTGTTCACCGCCGCCGTCCGCGGCTGCCTGGGGGCCGGCCCGGCCCTGGCCGACCCGCGCCGCTACGGCGCCGCCGGGCGTCATGCGGTAAGCCAGGAGGTAACCCGCCTGCTGAGGGTGATCGGAGGCGCGCAGTGAGCCGGTACCGCCGGTGGAACGAGCTGCTCGAGCTGCTGGCCGCGGAGGGCCAGGTGCAGGTCGATCGCGCCGCCAAGGCGCTCGGCGTGTCGGCGGCGACGGTGCGCCGGGACTTCGACGAGCTGGCGCGGCAGCAGATGCTCACCCGCATCCGGGGCGGGGCCGTCGCCCAGGGCGTCACCTACGACCTGCCGCTGCGCTACAAGACCGAGAAGCACCCCTCCGAGAAGCAGCGGATCGCCGCCGTCGCCGCCGGGCTGGTCCGGCCCGGCCAGACCGCCGGGCTGAACGGCGGCACCACCACCACGGAGGTGGCGCGGGCGCTGGCGGTCCGGCCCGACCTGGCCGCCGGCACGCCGCCGCCAGCGGTCACGGTGGTGACGAACGCCCTCAACATCGCGACCGAGCTGGCCGTCCGCCAGCACATCAAGATCGTTGCTACCGGCGGGGTGGCCCGGCCGCAGTCCTACGAGCTGACCGGGCCGCTGGCCACCGGCGTGCTCGAGCAGGTCGCCCTCGACCTGGCGTTCCTCGGCGTGGACGGGATCGACGCGGTGGCGGGCGCCACCGCCCACAACGAGGGGGAGGCCGCCACGAACCGGCTGCTGGCGCGGCAGGCGGACACGGTGGTGGTGGTGGCCGACAGCTCTAAGGTCGGCCGCCGCGCGTTCGCCCGGATCTGCACCGCCAGCGAGATCGACCTGCTGGTCACCGACGGCGGGATCGCGGCGACCGACGCGGCCAGGCTGCGGGAGGCAGGGGTCGAGGTTGTCATCGCCTGAGCTTGTGATCATTGGGGACTGCAACCCCGACGTGCTGGTGACCGGCGGTGACGTGACGCCGGTCTTCGGCCAGGCGGAGAAGCTGGTGGACCGGATGTCGCTGGTCATCGGCGGGTCGGCGGCGATCACCGCGGTCGCGGCGGCGCGGCTGGGGCTGCGGGTGGAACTGGTAGCGGCGGTGGGCGACGACAGTGCCGGGGACTTCATGCTCCGCCAGCTCGCGGAAGATAACGTCGGCACCACCGGGGTCGCTGTGCGCGATGACCTCCCGACCGGGATGACCGTGGCGCTGTCGGCAGGAGCCGACCGGGCGATCCTGACCGCGACCGGGGCGCTGGCGTCGCTGACCGCCGCCGACGTGCCCGCCGGGCTGCTCACCCGGGCCCGGCACGTGCACGTCAGCTCCTACTTCCTGGTGGCTAATTCCCTCGGGCCCGGGCTGGCTTCGCTGTTGGCGGCTGCCCGTGCCGCCCGGGCCTCCACCTCCCTGGACACCAACTGGGACCCGTCCGGGGCGTGGCGCGACCAGCACCTGCCCGGCATCCTGGCCCAGGCCGGGTTGCTGCTGCCGAACGAGGCGGAGGCGCTGCGGCTGGCCGGCCAGCCGACGCTGGCGGCGGCGGTCCCGGTGCTGGCCGGTTATGGCGGCGGGCTCGTGGTCAAGCTGGGGGAGCGCGGGGCGCTGGTCGCCGATGGCCGTGAGCGATGCTCGGTACGCCTCCCGCCGGTGCGGCCGGTCGACGCGACCGGGGCGGGGGACTGCTTCAACGCCGGCCTGATCACCGGGCTGCTACGGGGCATGCCGCTGCCCGAGGCCGCCGCGCTGGGCTGCGCCGGCGGCGCGCTGTCCACCCGGGCGCCCGGCGGGACGGCCGCCAGCCCCGGCCTGGAATCGGCGCTGGCGCTGGCCCGGACGGCCACGATGTCCAGGTGCTAGCGAGAGGGCCTGGAGGCAATGGGAAGCGGATTCTCAGCGTGAATTAAGCGGGGTGATGCAAGGTCTGTGGTTGCGGCCTGCAACCATTGACCGTACCTGGAGCCGGACGGCTCTCACCCCCCACCAGATGGCGAGGTGACCTTGCAGACCCAGGACGAGATGGAGCGCGAGCTCATCGCCCTCCGCGTGGCACCCCCCCTTGCCCGCCCTGGCATCGCGCAACGGGCAGCCGCGATCGCGGAACCGGCGGCCGCCTGGATCAGGGCCCACAGCTGGCCGATCCTCGTGTACGCCGGCACCCGGATCGTGCTGCTGCTGGTGGCGTGGCTGGACGTGATCATCACCCGCCACCCCCTCGCCGGCGAGCTGTCGCTGTTCGACGGCCGCTGGTACCTGGCCGTGCTGGATGCCGGTTACCCGGATTACGCGGTTCACGGGAAGTCGACCCTGGGGTTCCTGCCGGCCTATCCGCTGGCGATCCGGGCCGTGGCCACCGTCACCGCGTCGTCACTGCTGGTGGCGGCGCTGCTGCTGGCCCTGGTCGGCGGCCTGATCACGGCCGTGCTGATGTACCGGCTGACCGCGCACTGGTGGGGGGAGCGGGGTGCCCGCAAGGCCGTGCTTGTGTACTGCCTGTTCCCCGGCTCGATCGTGTTCTCGATGGCCTACTCCGAGTGCCTCACCCTGCCGCTGGTGCTCGGCTGCCTGCTGGCACTGCGCCGGCGCCGGTGGGCGCTGGCGGGAGCGCAGGCCGCGGTCGCCGGCGCCGTCGAGCCCGCCGCCGCGATCCTGATCCTGGTGTGCCTGGCGGTGGCCTGGCAGGAGCTCGCCGCCGCGGGCTGGCAGGACCGGGCCGCCCGGCGGTCCCTGCTCGCCCCGGTGCTCGCCCCGGCGGGCCTGGCCGCGTTCGCTGTGTACCTGTGGGACCGGACGGGCACCCCGTTCGCATCGCTGGCCGCCCAGCGTTACGGCTGGCACCAGGGCGACCCGTTCGCGCTGCTCGACCAGCCGGTGGCGCAGCGGCTGCTGGCCCACCCGGTGTCGGTGTTCGGCCACCTGGGCAACTTCAGCCTCTGGAACGGCCTGCTCGGGACGGTCTTCCTGCTGTTCGCGCTGCGGCAGCTGTGGCGCTACCGGGACGAGCTCAGCCAGGGGACGATGGTGTGGACCCTCGGGGTGGGGGCCATGACGCTGTGGTCGGTGATGACCCTGACCAACGCCAGGATGCTGCTGATCGCCTTCCCCGCCGTGGTCATCTGGGCCCGGGTTCTTGAGGGCCGCAGGTTCCGCCTGTTCCTGGCCGCGGAAGCTGCGGTGTTCGTGCTCGCCAGCGGGCTCACCCTGGCAGGTCTTATGCTGCCGTGAGGGAGGTTGCTGCTCGGTGACACAGGTCTCCACCCCTCCAGCTGAGCCTTCCGGGCCGACCGGTCTGGACGGCCGGTCCGGGACATATCGCCCCGTTCCGGGACATGGCCCGGTCGAGCGGGTCATGAGCACGGTGATCCGCAAGCTTGCCTCCAGCAGGCTGTCGGACCCGGTTGTCGCCATGGCCGTGTCCGGTGCTGGCCTGCTGCTGGGGATGCTGGTCGGGGCGACGGCTCCGAACGCGGAGACGCTGCCGGTCCGGCTGCCGCTGTCGGTGCTGCCGCCGCTGGGCCACTCCGAGACCCACGTGATCATCGCCTCGGTGATGCTCTACACCGGGGACGTCCTGGCCTGCCTGGGCCTGGCGGGCATGCTGTGGGCGCACAGCCAGGGCTGGCGGCCCGACCCGCGGCACCTGCTGCTGGGCAGCGCGGCGATCGTCGCGGTCATGGTCAGCCTCACCCCGGTCGGGTCATCCGACACCGCGAGCTACGCGGCCTACGGGCGGATCAGCACGCTGGGCGGGAACCCGTACGTCACCAACCCGATGGCCTGGCTGGGTGCCCACTCTCCCTACACCCATGCCGTCGGCACGCTGTGGAAACAGCAGCCGTCCGTGTACGGCCCGTTCGCCACCTGGATCCAGTCGTTCGCCGCCTGGATCGGCGGCCCGCACGTGGCCAGCACCATCTGGGTGCTGATGATCCTCAACGGCGCCGTCTTCATCGGCGTCGGCCTGCTGCTGCTCAAGACCTCGGACGACCCGGTGCGGGCGACCCTGTTCTGGACCGCTAACCCGGTCCTCATCCAGCAGCTGGTCAGCGGCGGCCACCTGGACACGCTGGTGGCGGGCGCGGCGATCTGCTCGATCCAGGTGGCGCGCCGGGTCTCCGGCACCTGGGGTGACGTCCTGATCGGCGTGCTGCTCGGGATCGCGTGCGGGATGAAGGCCAACGCGGTGCTGGTCGCCCTGGGGCTCGCGGTGCCGCTGCTGCGGCGGCGCGAGTGGCTGCGCACCGCCCGGATCGCGGCGGTGACCCTGCTCACCGTCGCGGTGCAGTACGGCGCGTACGGGCTGGTCGCGCTGAAACCGGTGTTCGGCGGGCTGAAGCTGGTCACGCTGCCCTCGCCCTGGCGGCTGGGGCAGTTCGCCGCCACCGGGCTCGGCGCCAGCCCGGACACGGTGTCGACGGTCATCGGCCTGCTCTGGCCGGTTGCGATGATCGTGGTCGCCTGGTTCATCTACTGGCGGATCGCCTCCGACCAGCCGCGCGAGGTGGTGGCGCCGTTCGCGCTGACCTTCGCCTGGATCCTGGTCGCCCCCTGGGTGATGGCCTGGTACACCGGCATCGCCTGGGTCGCCCTCACCCAGGTCCCGCGGAACCGGATGACGCGGTGGCTCACGCTGGTCACGGTCTTCCTGGCGTTGTGCCATTCCAGCGGCGGGCAGGCCGTCCCGGGACGATGAGGGCGCAGGCTCAGGTGCGGCCGGGCGAGGCTGACGCCCGCCCAGCGCAGCGGCGGGCCCGCCCCGGACAGCTGATACGACGCCACTGGCTGGCCATCGTGCTGCTGGCGGCCGGCCTTGTGCTGCGGGTGCTCACCGCGCTTGCCTACCGGCCCGCGCTGTTCTTTACCGATACGGTGCGCTACCTCTACAACGCGGAGGGCATGGACCCGGTCGGGTACAAGGGCCCGCTGCGGGCGATCCTGCTGGCGGGCAACTTCAACGCGGTCGCCGCCGCCGCGCACCTGCTGGGCCTGGCCATGGCCGTGGTCATCTACCTGCTGCTGCTGCGCCGGGGGGCGCCGCGCTGGCTGGCCGCGCTGGCCATGGCCCCGGTCCTGCTCGACGCCTACCAGCTGCAGAGCGAGCAGACGATCCTGCCTGGCACCTGGTTCCAGGCCCTGATCGTGGCCGGGCTCGCGATCCTGCTGTGGCGGCAGGAGCCGCCGACGTGGCGCCGGGCCGCCGCCGCGGGCGCGGTGCTGGGCACCTCCGCCTTGTTCGCCCAGATCGGCGAGGCGCTGCTGGTGCCCGCGCTGATCTTCGTCATCGTTGCCGGCCTCAAATGGCGACAGGCCCTGACGGGGGCGGCGGCATTGGCGGTGGCGTTCGCGGTGCCGATCCTCGCCTACTGCACCGGCTCCTACCTGATGACCGGGGACTTCTTCCTGTCGCACACCGGGGCCACGTCCTTCTACGGGCGGACGGCGGCGGCCGCCGGCTGCGCCACCCTCCGGCTGCCAGCCGCCGAGCGGGGGCTGTGCCCGTCCCCCGCGAAGCAGGCCCGGGGACCCGACTGGCTCGAATACGGTGCGGGCTCACCGGTCCGGTCCTACTACGCTGACCTGCCGAGGGGACAGACCGACAGCTTGATCACCGACTTCAGCCGCCGGGTGGTGGCTCAGCAGCCAGCGCGGGTGCTGGGTGCCTACGGGCGGGACCTGCTGAAGCTGTACGAGCCGGTCCGCACCGGCAGCCCGAGTGATACCCCGATCTCGCGCTGGCAGTTCCAGCTCGCCTACCCCTACTACCAGCACGCCACGCCCGCCGTCGTGGCCACCGCCACCAGCCGCTACGGCGGCGGGGCGCCCGCCGTCTGGCGGCCGGTCGCCGGGTTCCTGCGCGGCTACCAGCTCGGCGGCGGCTACACCCCTGGCCCGTTGCTGGCCCTGTTCACCCTGGCGGGCCTGGCCGGCTCGGCGGTAACGGTGCTGGCCCGGGGGGACGACCCCCCCAGACCCCCCCGGCGGGGCATGCCCCGCCGCGGAAAGGAACCGACCCGTAAGCTCGCCGAGGCCTGCTTGCTGTTCTTCCTCTCGGCGGCGTCGTTGCTGCTGGTGTCCGACCTGTTCGAGTTCTCCTGGCGGTACCAGCTGCCCGCGCTCGTCACGCTGGTGCCAGCGGGCGCGCTCGGGCTGAGCGTCCTGCTCCGGCTGCCTGGTAGCCGTGCGGATCCGGCGGGCTGACGCCGCCGCGGCCGCCCTGCTGGTGGCGCTGCCGGTGCTGGTCTTCGGGGTTCCCGCCATGCTCGGGCACCCGGTGCTGCCCGGGGATGACCTGACCCAGAACTTCCCGCTCCGGGTGCTGGCCGGGCGTGAGCTGCGGGCCGGCCACCTGCCGCTGTACAACCCCTACCTGTGGGGCGGGGCGCCGCTGCTGGCGGGCTGGAACGCCGGCGCCGCCTACCCGCTCACGTTCGCGTTCGCGGTGCTGCCGCCCGCGGCGGCGTGGACGATCAACATGATCGTGACCTGGGCCGCGGCCGGCCTCGGCCTCTACTGCTTCCTGCGGGCGCTGCGGCTGACGAGCCTGCCGGCCCTGCTCGGGGCGCTCTCGTTCGCATTCGCCGGGGCCATGTCCGCGCAGGTGGCCCACTTCGGGCTGGTGGCAGGCCTGAGCTGGGTGCCGTGGCAGCTGCTGGCCGTGGCCAAGCTGACGGAGGCCCGCGCCGCGGCGGAACGCCTGCCCTGGGCCGGGGCGCTGGCCGGGGCGTTCGGGCTCACGATCCTGGCGGGCGAGCCGCGTGCCATCGCCGACGCCGCCGTGGTCGTCGTGATCTACGCGGCCTGGCGCCTCGCCCGTGGCCGCCGCCGGGGCCCGGCGGCGCTCGGCATCGCCGGCGGCCTGCTGCTCGGAGTCTGCCTGGGGGCAATTCAATGGCTGCCCGGCCTCGCGGTGATCGGCACCTCGCAGCGGGGGGCGAGCTCGGTGGTGCTGTTCAACTCGGGGTCGCTGCCGCACCGGTGGCTGCTGCTGATGCTGGTGCCGGACCTGCTGGGCGGCTCCGGCTCGCTCGGGCAGCCCGGCTTCTTCGCGAACTACAACCTGGCCGAGGTCACCGGCTACGTCGGGGTGCTGCCGCTGGTCGCTGCGTTCGCCCTGCTCGGCCGGTACAGGCTGCGGGCGAGAATTGATGAATGGGCGGTCTGGCACTTCATAGCCCTGGTGGGGCTGGTGCTGGCGCTCGGCGGTAACACCCCGGCCGGGCCGCTGCTCGCCCGCCTGCCCTTGTTCGGCGGGCTGCGGCTGCAGAGCCGCAACATCCTGGTGACGGACCTGGCGCTGGCGGTGCTGCTGGCCTACTGGGCCGGGCAGCCAGCCCGGCGGCGGCGGGAGATCGTCCTCGGGGTGCTGCCGCCGCTCGCGATGATCGCGGTCGTGGTGCTGGCCGTCACCACCGGCCCGGGCCTGTACCACTGGCTGCGGGCCGGCCCCGGCGACGGCGCAGCGGCCCGGCTCTGGCCGTGGCTGGTCCCGTACGCGGTGCTCGGCGCCGCGGCGATTGCTTTCGTGATCGCCGGGCAGCGCCTGGCGGCCCGCCGCCGCGGCCGCTGGCTCGGCGCCATCGCCGCGGCGGACCTGATCGCGTTCACGGTGCTGGCGGTGGTCGCGGTGCCGGGTCCCGGGCCTGATCATCAACGGGCCGCCAGGCATGCGGACACGGTGGCGGGCAGGAGACCGTTCGATAATTCCGGAACGGTCGCCGGTGCGCCGGCACGCCCGCGCCCCATCGCAAGCCTCGGCTACCGGGGGCGGTTCGCGATCTACGATCCGGGCCAGCTCGCCGCAGGGGAGCTGCCGGTGCTCGGCGCCCCCGACCTCAACGTGATCACCGGCACGCCGTCGGTGCAGGGGTACACGTCGCTGGTGGACGGCTCCTACGCCGCCGCGACCGGGTCGCATCAGGCCATGGGCGAGGGGCAGGACGTGCTGGCGCCGCGGGCAGCGGGCGACGGCACGCTCGACCAGCTCGGCACCTCGGTGCTGCTCACCCCGCCCGGCTACCTGGTCACAGCGCCGCCAGGAACCGGGGGAGCCACAGGTCCGGCCGGAACCGGGGGCGCAACGAGTCCGGCCGGAACCTCCCCCGGCTCCGCCGGGACCGGACGGCGGGAGGCGGCCGCCGGGCAGCGGATCACCTGGTACCTCGGCCAGCCGCTGTCCGTGCGGGCGGTCACGATCCCGGACGCCCGGGCCCGGCAGGACGCGGCGGGCGGGACCCGGCTCGGGGTCGCCACCGCAGCCGGGCCGATCCGCTGGCTGCGGGCGAGGGCGGCGGGCCCGGGCCGGCTGGCGGTCCGGTTCGGCCAGCCGGTGACGGGTGTCGCGGTGACGCTGCGGGCCGGCCGGGCGGCGGCCCACGCCGGCCCGCCGTCGGTGACCGGGCCGGACGGGCGAACGGTCGCGAACGGCCAGCTGCAGGACGCGCTCGTGCCGCCCCGGTGGGGGTATGCGGGGCGCGACGGCTCGTTCGCGGTCTTCGTGAACCACCTCGCCCGCGCCCCGCTGACGCTGGCGCCGCTTCCCGGCCGGGGGGCGGCGCCGGGCGTGGCCGGGGCGTCGGTGCGGCGGGTGGCCGGGCCGGCGGACGGGCCGTCGGCGGCTGCCGTGACCTCCCCGCACGGGGTGGTGGTCGTCCGGGCCGTGACCGCCATCGCGGGCTGGCGCGCCACCTGGCATCCCGCCCGCGGCAGCCCGGCCAGGCTTTCTGTCCGCCGGGCCGGGCTGGTCCAGGCGGTCCGGGTACCGCCCGGCCAGGGCGTGGTGACCTGGAGCTACCAGCCGCCGGGGGTCACCGCCGGGCTGGCGCTGTCGCTCGGAGGGCTGGCAGTGCTGGTGCTGGTGCTGGCGGCCGGATTGCTAGGGCACAACCGTCACGGGCCAGCGGCCGGCCCGGACCAGCCGGACGGCGAGCGAGCCGATCAGCCGGTGGCCGGCCTTGGCGGAGGCCCCGACCACCACGGCGTCGGCGTGCATCTCGTCGGCGATCCGGCGGAGCTCGGCGAACGGATCCCCGTGCACGGCCAGGAAGGTGGCTGAGATCCCCCGGTCCCTGGCTCCTTCCGCCACCGCGCGGCGCAGCTCGTCGGCGGTCTCGGTGAACGCCTCCTGCTGTGAGACGGCCAGCGCGGCCCCGGTGCCTGGGACGCCGGACGCCAGCGTTGCCACCGGCTCCACGTAGACGGCGACCAGCCGGGCGCCCTGCCGCCGGGCCAGGCCGGCCGCATAGGCGCCCGCCCGCAGCGACGTATCGGAGCCGTCCACGCCGGCCAGGATCACCGCCGGCCCGTCGGTTCCCAGCTCGAACGAGCCGGGCTCGCTTTCTGTCACAGCAGCAGTATGCGTGACAGCATGTGCGGGGCGGGAGCGAGGAGGGATTCCGCATGCCCACCGTCGAGAGCGTGCGCGGCCCGGTCGAGACGGGCAGCCTCGGCCGGACTCTCATGCACGAGCATGTGTTCGTGCTCTCCACCGAGCACGTGCAGAACTACGGCAGCGAGTGGTGGGACGAGGAGGCCCGGGTCGCCGACGCCATTGCCCGGCTGAGGTCCCTGCACGCGAAGGGCATCAGCACCATCGCCGACCCGACGGTGCTGGGGCTCGGCCGTTACCTGCCGCGCATCCAGCGGATCGCGGCCGAGGTGCCGGTCACCATCATCGTCGCCACCGGCCTGTACGCATACACGGAACTGCCGCACCAGTACGCCTACCGCGGTCCCGGCCAGCTGGTCGACATGCCAGAACCGCTGGTCACCGACTTCGTGCGGGATCTGACCGAGGGGATCGCTGACACCGGGGTGAAGGCGGCGTTCCTGAAGTGCTGCCTGGAGACCCGTGAGCCGTCGCCCGGGGCGGAGCGGGTCGCCAGGGCCGTGGCCCGCGCACACAGCGAGACCGGCGCGCCGATCACCGTGCACACCTCCGGAGCCCGCCAGACCGGGCGGAACGCGGTGCGGATCTTCGCCGAGGAGGGCGTCGACCTGGCGAAGGTCGTGATCGGTCACGCGGGCGACAGCAACGACCTCGATTACCTGGTCGAGCTGGCCGACCAGGGCGTGCTGCTGGGCATGGACCGGTTCGGGCTTGAGATTTACAACCCGGGCGCCGAGCGGATCAAGACGGTCGCCGCGCTGGCCGCCCGCGGCTACGCCGCGAGCATGGTGCTGTCGCACGACGCCAGCTGCTTCATCGACTGGTTCGGCGGCGCTCACGACGAGGTCCGCGCCCTGCTGCCGGGCTGGCAGTACGAGCACATCAGCGACGACGTGCTGCCGGCGCTGCTGGCGGCGGGCGTGACCCAGCCGCAGCTCGACACGATGCTGCGGGAAAATCCGGCTCGGTATTTCAGCCGCTGAAGCCCGCGGGGCCGATGGCCCCGCGGGCTCCGCGAGCGATTACTTAATGACCTGCCAGGGCAGGCACCAGCGCGGCGGCGTTGGGCGTGCCGAGGCCGGTGACCGGGTCCCAGCCGGCGGTTGCCTGATAGCCGGGGATGCTGGCGACGGTCTGGTTGTTGCCGGTGGTCACGTCGAAGAAATACGTGCCGTAGTCAGGCCCGTCGGCCAGCGAGTACAGCGTCGGGTTGATCTGGCCGAGGCCGTGTCCCGCGATCTGGTCCGCTATCGCGACCAGCCCCGCCCACTGCGGGGACGAGGAGGAGGTCCCGCCCACGACATACCAGCCTGAGCTGCAGGGGTTGCCGCTCGGGCAGTTGAGGCCGCCGGCGGCGTCGCCGGGGGCGGTGTCGTAGACGAGCACCCCGGTGAGGGAACTCGCCTGGTAGGAGATGTCAGGCACGCCGCGCATCGCGCCGATCGCTGTCGAGCCTCCCGGCAGGGTGTCCTGGTAGGAGGGCCGGGCGAACACGTGGCTGAAACCGCCGCCGGAGCCGATCCAGCCGACCTCGCGGACACCGGGATTGTTCTGGCACGCGGCCGGCGGGTCGGCCGAGTCGGTGCCGGTGCCGGTGACCGCGTTGGTGCACAGGTAGGTGCCGCCCACGCTGGTCACCAGCGGGTCCGAGGTCGGCCATCCCACGGTCGGGAACGGGATCAGCTGCGGGTTCTTGACCGGCTCCTTCTTGGGATTCGCGGTGCCGCCGTCACCCGAGCTCGCCAGCACCGTGACGCCGCTGCTGGCGGCCGATACGAAGGCGTGCCGCAGGTTCAGCAGTGACTGCGTGCTCGCGAACGACTCCTCGGCGGCGCCGAAGCTCTGCGAGATGACCGTGGCCTCGTGGTGGTCGACGATGAACTGCTCGGCGTTCATCATCGCCGGGAGCCCCTGCACCCCGAGCGTCTCCGCCGGGTTGGTGGTCATCAGCAGGATGTTGGCCATCGGCGCGATGGAGTGCGCCCACTCGACGTCGAGGCTGGTCTCCAGCGCCCAGATGTTCCTGGTCTGCTGGCCGGTGCCGTTGCTGCCCGAAGGCGGCGACTTCACCTGGGTCTTGCCGTTCCAGTAGACATGCTGGAAGGCCGGCATCCCGGCGGAGCAGGCGGCTCCCGGCTCGCCGCACATGTGCGGTAGCCCCATCTGGGTGTTGAAGTTCGCCAGGTCAGACGCCATGTTCGGGTTCCCGAACGAGTCGACGATGGCGATCGTGACGCCCTTGCCGTTGTCGTTTGCCTGGTACAGCGGGCCGAGGTTGTAGGAGTTCTGCATCGAGGCGGGGGTGAAGCACCGGCGGCCGACCGAGTTGCAGTCCGCCTGGCCCGGCGGGACCTGGCTGGCCTTGAGGTACTGGTACTGCACGATGCTGGGTACCGGCGCTGGCAGGTGGCCAGCGGCTGTGGCGATGCTGGTTGCGGTGATGCTGGTGGCAGGCCCGAGCCCGAGTGCTGCCGCCCCGGCGAACACGACCGCCGCGGCCCGCCGGGTATACCGGCGCAGGTACTGCTCTAACATGCCCTGCTCTAACATGCCGTCCTCCGTTCGCGCAGATGCCGCCACTAAGAGAACGGAAACAGCGGCCGGGCTGTTACAGCCCGGCCGCTGCCTGAGCGGTCGTCAGTACGAGCGGTCGTCAGTAGCCGTAGCCCCCGCCCGAGGAACCGCCGCCGGAGGTACCGCCACCGCCGCCGTTACCACCGCCGCCGTTACCGCCACCGCCCGAGGTGCCGCCGCCGCCACCGCCGCCGCCCGTGGAGCCGCTTGTGCTGCCGCTGTGAGAGGACCCGCCCGACGACGAGTTCCACGAGCTGATCTGTGCCGCCACGCCGCCGATGGTCAGCGCGCCGACCACCACCGCGGCCGCGACGGTCACGAAGGGGGAACGAGTTGCGGACGCTGCCGGACCCTGCCCCCGGATCATCAGCGCCGCCGCGCCGACCATGGCCACGATCGCCAGGATCGTAGCCAGGACGTCGGGGAAGTGGGCGGGCAGCGTGACATGGGCCTCCGGTCCCGCGGGAAGGCCGGCGGTCCTGGACACCACCCAGACGGCAGCCACCGCCAGGTTGGCCAGGGCGCCGAGCGCCAGCCACCACCGGGGAGCCCGGACCAGCGCGACCACCCCCCACCCCACCTGCGCCACGGTGATTACCACGAAGAACGTCAGGTTCTGGGCGTTGGTACTTCCGACGGTCGCCGCCGCGGTCAGGTTGATCACGCCAGCGGCGATGCTGGCCAGGGCGATCACGGACAGCACCCGGGCGGGGTTGCGGTCCTTGGCCGCCGTCGGCGTGCCTGCCCGCCCCGACGCGGGCCTGGTCAGTTTCCCTCTCGTCGCTTCGGACACCGTTGCGCCCTCCTTGTCCTGCTGCTGGATTCGTCCTCAGCGGGTACTACCGGCCGGACGGGCGTGCGGGATTGCCCGCCAGAAAGTCCGGGCAGAGCAATCCCAGTTGGGCGCGGGGCCGGTAGTACCGTTCAAATGGGCGGACGACCCGTGATGTGGACACTGTCGGATGAGGCGTTGCTAGCGGGGCTGGGCTCGGGTGATCCCGATGCCGCGGCCGCGTTCGTCGACCGCTTCCAGGGGCGCGTGTTCGGGATGGCCCTCTCGGTCCTGCGGGACCGGCAGGCGGCCGAAGAGGCGGCCCAGGAGGCGTTCGTCCGGGCGTGGCGGCACGCGTCCACCTACGACCCCCGGCGGGGAAGCATGGCAGCCTGGCTGCTCATGATCGCCCGCAACGTCGCGATCAACATGCTGCCCTCGCACCGTCCCTACCCGGTGGACCCAGAGGACCTGCTGGGGCTGGCGGGCACCGCTCCGGCGCGGGAGCGGGACGGCCAGCTGGCGCCGGTTTCCGGGCCCATGCGGGAGGCGGTGCTGCGCCTGCCGGCGGAGCAGCGGCGGGCGCTGGTGCTGACGGTCTTCTATGGTTACACCGCCCGGGAGGTAAGCGAGCAGGACGGAACTCCGGTCGGCACCGTCAAGACCCGGATCCGGACCGCCCTGATGAGGCTGCGTTCCGAACTGGGGGTGAGCGATGAACGGTGAGATGGACTGCGACCGGGTCCGGGAGCTGGCCCCCGACCTGGCGATCGGCATCGCCGACGGCCAGGAACGCGACGCCGCCCTGCGTCATGCCGCTACCTGCCCTGACTGCCGCAAGCTGGTCTCGGAGCTGTCCTCGGTGGTAGATGACCTGCTGCTGCTGGCGCCCGCGCAGGAGCCGCCGCCCGGGTTCGCCGCCAGGACCCTTGCCTCCCGGCGTGATATAAATCTTTTCGCCCACAATCAGTGGCGATTCGTTGACACGCCACTCTATGTTCCTGCCGTCGAAATCTGCGATGACGTCCTTCGACCAAACCTCGTTGAGCGTTGTTTCGTCCCAACAGAAGAGTTTTCCGAGGGCGCTGTAGATGTATAACTTACCGTCGTTGATGGTGATGGTGGAACGCGGTCCCGGATAATTTTCATCCTCTTCCTTGCCTACTTCTTTTTTAACGAGCAATTGTCCTTGAAGATCGAACACATAAAGAACAAGATTGTCTCCGGAAAGCCCCGTTACATAGAGTTTCTCATTGGCAATAGCCGCAGAGGTGAAACCATCGCCCAATCCTTCGAAATGCCACAACAACTGAGGCCCGTCGGCAGGCCATTCTTTCAGCAACCCGGTTTCGTTATAGATACCGTCGCGGTTTTCACCCCGCCACTGGGAATTTCCGGATTTCGACATGTTCGTCTGCGAACCGGAACCACATGAACACAATACTAT
>JAIRTY010000018.1 GCA_031254715.1 Nocardiopsaceae bacterium
GCAAGGGGGCCGGGTGAGCTGTCCCACGATGGCGCCTGATGGCGACTACCTGGACGATGCCGAACTGGCCGCGATGGCCAAGGCCGACCTGCACGTGCACCTGGTCGGGTCGGCCGTCGCCACCGGAGTAGTCGCCACGCTGGCCGACCACCCGCTGCCCCGGCTCCTGGCCGCCGGGGTGCCGGTTGTGCTGGGCAGCGACGACCCGCCGATGTTCGCCACCACGCTGCTGGCGGAATACCGCCGCGCCCGCGACGTCCTCGGGCTGACCGCCGCCCAGCTGCGCGCGCTGGCCCGGGCCAGCATCGAGGCCAGCTTCGCCCCCGCCGCGCTCAAGCAGCGGCTACTGTCGCCGCCCAGCAGCTGAACCCGGCGACCGCCCCACGGTGCAAGGAGAGGACGTGCCATCGATGCTCGATCTGGCAGCTGTCATCGTCGATTGTCAGGATGCTCGGCCGTTAGCCGCGTCCGGGGAGGGGCTCGGAGCGAGTGAGTGATGCCAGGTACTCCGAGCTGCGAAAACTGGGTGGAGCTGAGGGGATTTGAACCCCTGACCCCCTCGATGCGAACGAGGTGCGCTACCGGACTGCGCTACAGCCCCAAGACCGGTGTCAGCGTAGCAAACCCCGCGCCCTCCGGGCGCCAGCCCGGCACCGGCCCGGACCAGAGCCGCAGGTTCTGCGACCGCGGCGGTCAGTCACCGATGGCACGGGCCGCGGCGTCGGAGTACTGGTCGTAGAACTGGTCGCCGACCCGGCCGGAGATGTCGATCACCTCGGCGCCGGGCTCGGGTTCCTCCCATGCGTACCTGTCCGGCGGTCCGCCGTCCGTCCCGGTGGCAGCTGCCACTTCGTCGGGTAGCGGCCCGGGCGCTCCGGCTGCGGCACCATAGCCGGTCCCCTCGGCCGGGCCGCCAGCGGCGGCGGCATCCGGGACCGCGGGCGCGGGCACGGACGGCGTTCCTGCCGTTCCCGTGCGGCGCTGCGCGGCGTGCCGGGCACGGGCGTGGTCGCGAGCCCGTTCGGAATCTATCTCGGCTGCCGCCCGGAGCAGCGCGATAAATCCGGCGAGCATCACGCACGGCGGGATCGCCACCCACCAGGCGGCCACGTTAATGAGCGCGATCCCGATCGCGCCGGCGGTGAGCGCCACGAGGGTGAACAGGGTGCGGCGCCGGGCCTGGAGGATGCGCGCCCGGCTGGCGGCGCGCTCCGGGTGCGGAGCGATGCGCTCCCCGGCAGGGGCCGGCGCGAGCTCGTCTTCATCCTGGAGGTGCGCTGGCGCGGGCTGGTGGGCGAGAGGCGCCTCGCCGGCCCCAGCGGTCCCGGTGCTGCCGTCAGCCACCGGAACGGATCCGCCCGGGGCCTCCCAGCCGGCGGCCCGGTCGCCGGCGGGGGCCTCGCCCGCGTCCGGTGCGCGGCTGGCGTGGTCCGCCGCGTGGGTGCCCCGCAGCCAGCGCGGCACCAGCACGACCGCCCAGATCGTGACGATCGCGAGATAGAGGATGGCGCTGCTCACCGCGCCTCCCTCAGGCAGTAGCCGAGGTGCCCGCCGCAGCCGCCGCCGGGCCGCCCGCGACCGTTCCCCGCCCGTCCCGCGGGCGCGGATGCCGTGGTCGCGGGCATGCTCACGTCACGCACCGTAGGCCGTGTGCGCAGGCGTTGACGAGCATAAGGGCCGGTGTGTCGTAAGATCGGCGTCCCCGAACCGGTCCAGATCAGCCCGAACGTTACGCTGCGCGGCAGGGGCCGGCGCATGGAACGCTGGCCCGGGCGTGCCGGGCAACGGCCCGGACGCTCACGCCGCGCCGGGGCCGGGGACCGCGCCCTGCCACCCCGGGCCCGCCGGGCCGACGGCACTCGGCCGGGCAGCTGCCAGCGTGCTGCGCCAGCGTGACAGCATCCCGCCCCGGACATCCTCGGTGGTGATGGCGTAGCACAGGTGGTCCCGCCAGGCGCCGTCGATGTGCAGGTAGCGGCGCCGCAGGCCCTCCTCGCGGAAGCCGAGCTTCTCCACCACCCGGCGGCTGGCCAGGTTCTCGGGCCGGATGCTGGCCTCCAGCCGGTGCAGGCCGACGGCGAAGAAGGAGTGGTCGATGGCCATTGCCAGGGCGGTGGGGATGACGCCCCGGCCCGCGGCCGACTCGTCGATCCAGTAACCGACCTGGCCGGACCTGGCCGAGCCCCAGACGATCCCGCCGACCGTCAGCTGGCCGACGAACCGGCCGTCGAACAGCACCGCCCACGGCAGGGCCAGGCCCTGCCTCGCCTCCCGCCGCATGGTGCGCGCCATGGCAAGGTAGGGGCCGATGCTGGACCGGTAGAGCGGGGTTTCCGGGTTGGTGGGCTCCCATGGCCGCAGCCAGGCGGCGTTGCGGACCCGCGCCTCGCGCCAGGCGGAGGCGTCCCTGACCCGGACCGGCCGCAGGGTCACGGGGTCACCGAGCAGGGATGGCTCCACGAGCGTGACCGGCCATCCGCGCATTCGTCCCACAGGCTCATCATTCCCTGCGCCTACCGGGGAACGCCACGTGGTAGTCGGGATCGGGTCAGGATGGGCCGGACGGGGCGGATGGGCGCTCCCGGGCCGCGAATCAGGACCCGCAGGCAGCCTGGCTGGCGGGCGGAGCGGCGTCAGGACGGGCGCGGGTGGTCGCCGCCCCTGGCCTGGTCGACCGCGTGCTCCAGCACCGGTGCCAGCACCTTCATCCCGTCCCGCACCCCGCCAGCCGATCCCGGCAGGTTGACGATAAGAACCCGGTCCGCGAGCCCGGCCAGGCCGCGGGACAGGATGGCCGCCGGGACGCCGGCTGCCGC
>JAIRTY010000047.1 GCA_031254715.1 Nocardiopsaceae bacterium
CGGCGGGAGCCGGCGTGCCCGGCACAGCGCCAGCGGGAGCGGACGTCCCGGGAACAGCGCCGGCGGATCTGGGCACGGGGCCCGGCTCCGCCGCCGAGCAAGAAGCGGTCACCCTGGCCGCGGACCTGATCAGGTTCGACACCACCAACCGTGGCGGCGGCGACGGGCACGAGCGGGCGGCCGCCGAGTATGTGGCGCAGCGGCTGGCTGAGGCCGGCCTGGACCCGCTGCTGCTGGAGTCCGCCCCGGACCGCGCGAACGTGGTCGCCCGGGTCCCTGGTACTGACCCGGCCGCCCCCGCCCTGCTGGTGCACGGGCACCTTGACGTGGTGCCGGCCGACCCGGCCGCCTGGTCCGTCCACCCCTTCTCCGGGGAGGTCAGGGACGGGGAGCTGTGGGGCCGGGGCGCTATCGACATGAAGAACGCCGACGCCGTGGTGCTCGCCGTGGTCCGGGCCTGGGCCCGGGCCGGCCGCCGGCCGCGGGGCGACATCGTGCTCGCCTTCACCGCCGACGAGGAGGACACCGCGGCCTATGGCGCCCGGTGGCTGGTGGAGCACCATCCGGAGCTCTTCGAAGGCTGCACCGAGGCGGTCGGCGAGTCGGGCGGGTTCACCTTCCACGCCGGGAACGGGGTGCGGCTGTACCCGATCGCGTCGGCGGAGCGGGGCACGGCCTGGCTGAAGCTGACCGCCCGCGGTCGCAGCGGGCACGGGGCCAAGCGCAACGACGAGAACGCGGTGCTGCGCCTCGCCGCGGCGCTGACCAGGATCGGCGGCTACGAGTGGCCGGTCAGGCTCATCCCCACGGTCCGCCTCGCGCTGGCCGCCATCGCCGCCGCGGTGGGGACCGACCCGGACCTCAGCCCGGACGAGCTGCTCCCGCAACTGGGGCCGGCCGCCGCGCTGGTGGCCGGGACCATGCGCAACAGCGCGGCGCCCACCATGCTGCGGGCGGGCAACAAGGTCAACGTCATCCCGGCCGACGCGGTCGGCTACGTGGACGGCCGGGTGCTCGCCGGGCATGAGGAGGAGTTCCGCGCCACCATGGACGAGCTCACCGGGCCCGACGTGAGCTGGGAGTACGCGCACCGGGAACGGCCGCTGGAGGCGCCGCCGGAGGCGCCGCTGATGCGGCGGATGGCGGCGGCGGTCACCGCCGAGGACCCGGCGGCGACGATCGTGCCGTACTGCCTGACCGGCGGCACCGACGCGAAGCAGTTCGCCCGGCTGGGGATGGCCTGCTACGGGTTCACGCCGCTCGGCCTGCCGCCCCGCTACGACTACTACGCGTTGTTCCACGGCGTGGATGAGCGCGTCCCGGTCTCCGCGCTGGAGTTCGGCGTGCGGGTGATGGACCGCCTCCTGTCCGGCCTGCCCTAGGGTCCTGAGCGTGGGCGCGGTCCCGATGCCAGCCGCGGAGGCGGATGTCTCCCCGGCACTGGTGCGGCGGCTGCTGGCCGCCCAGCACCGCGATCTCGCGCAGCTGCCGGTCGAGCCGCTGGCCAACGGGTGGGACAACGTGATGTTCCGGGTCGGCGGCACGCTGGTGGCCCGGCTTCCCCGGCGGCAGGCGGCCGCCCGGATCCTGCTGCACGAGCAGCGATGGCTGCCGGTGCTGGCGCCCGGGCTGCCGCTGCCGGTCCCGGCACCGGTCCGGGCCGGGCAGCCAGGTCTCGGCTACCCCTGGCCGTGGAGCATCGCCCCGTTCCTGCCCGGCCGGGCCGCCGCCCGCACCCCGCCCGCCGACGCACGGGCGGCCGCGGTCACGCTGGGGCGGTTCCTGGCCGCCCTGCACGTGCCGGCCGCGCCGGACGCTCCCATCAGCCCGGTCCGGGGCATCCCGCTCGCGGACCGGAGCGAGAACCTGGCCAGGAACCTGGACCTGCTGGGCGGCCGGGCAGACCGTCCGGCGGTCATGCGGCGCTGGCAGGCCGCGCTGGCGGCTCCCCGGTGGGACGGCCCGGGCGTGTGGGTGCACGGAGATCTCCACCCGGCCAACATCCTGGTGCACAGGGGCCGCATCAGCGGCGTGATCGACTTCGGGGACCTCACCGCCGGTGACCCGGCGGGGGACCTGTCGGTGGCCTGGCTACTGCTGCCGGCGGGCTGCCGCGGCGCGCTGCGGGACGCGTACGCCGAGGCGGGCGGGGGCGGCGCGGACGACGCCAGCTGGGCCCGGGCGCGAGGCTGGGCGCTCGCGCTGTCGGTGGTGTTCCTCGCGCACTCCGCCGACAACCCGCTGCTGGCGGGGATCGGCCGCCGTGGCCTGGCCGCCGTGCTCGCCTACGGCGCTGGCTAGTCCGGGGTCAGCGGGCAGCCAGGCCGCGCATGGCCCGGCGGAGCAGGATCCCCCATTCCCGGCGGAGCCGGGGCTTGTCCCCCTCGTCCGCCTCGGCCAGCGCCAGGCCGGCGCCGCCGAGCATCCAGAACGCGAACCTCACCGTGCTCTCCTCGGCGCTCCGGTCCAGGTACCCGGCGTCCATGAGCGCCCCGACAAATCCCGCCACCAGGCCGAACGCATGCTTCTGCTCGAGCTCCCGCCACCGGTGCCAGCCCAGGGCGGTGGGGCCCTCCACCCATACCAGCCGGCCGTACTCGGGGTCGCAGCACTTGCCGAGGAACGCGTCCAGTGCCTGCAGCGCCGCCTCCCACGGGTCGGCCGCGACCGCCGCGGCCACGATCTCGGCGTCGGCCCGCAGCTCCTGCTGGTCCAGGACCGCCTCGAACAGCGCTTGCTTACCGGCGAAGTGGTGGTAGACCGCGCCCCGGGTCACCCGGGCGGCTGCCGCCACGTCCTCCAGCGACGTCCCCAGGTAGCTGCGCTCGGCGAACAGGGCCGTGGCCGCGTCTAGCAGCGCCGCCCTGGTCGCCTCCGAGTACATCTCCCGGCGGCTCTTGACATCCGGCATTCCCGTAGTCTAGTAACATACACAGAGTATGTGAGAGACGGTGTGTATGCGGTAGACCCTGTGTATGAGATAGACGCCGCGCTTGCGACCAGCACCGTGGCCGCGAACCGGCCCACGCCCGGCCCGGGCACCCGCCCGGGCTCCCCAGAAGGGACTGACGCGATGCCCGCGACCACCTCCGCCGGGCCGTTGTTCGACCCGTTCGCGCCCGGCTTCACCGACGACCCCTACCCGCAGTACGCGCGGCTGCGCGAGGCTGCGCCCGTGTATCAGCACCCGATCGGGTTCTGGCTGCTCACCAGGTACGACGATGTGTCCGGCCTGCTGCGGGCGCCGGGCCTGTCGGTCGAAGACCACAACGTGACCGGGCCGCTGGTGGAACTGCGCGAGTCCGGCAACCAGGCGCGCACCGACGGGCTGTCCATGCTGGACCGCGACCCGCCGGATCACACCCGGCTGCGCAAGCTGGTGTCGCGGGCGTTCACCCCGCGCAGCGTGCAGAAGCTGCGGCCGCTGATCACCGATCTGGCCGACGACATGCTCGGCCAGATCGCCCGGGCCGGGCAGGCGGACCTGGTCGAGTCGCTGGCCTTCCCGCTCCCGTTCGCGGTGATCGCGGAGATGCTCGGCACGCCGCCGGCCGACCACGCCCGGATCCGGGAGCTGACCGGCACGCTCGTCCGGTCGCTGGAGCCGGTCAACGACCCTGACGTCTCGGCCGCGATCATGGCGGCCGACGAGGAACTGGCCAGCCTCGCCGCCGAGATGATCGCCTGGAAGCGCCGCCACCCCGCCGATGACCTGCTCACCGCGCTCATCAACGCCGAAGACGACGGCGACGTGCTCGACGACGACGAGCTGATCGCGCAGACGCTGCTGTTGTACATCGCCGGCCACGAGACCACTGTCAACCTGCTGGCGGGCGGCACGCTGGCGCTGCTGCGCAATCCCGGTCAGCTCGAGCTGCTGCGGCGCGACCCTGGCCTGATCCCGAATGCGGTCGAGGAGTTCCTCCGCTACGACAGCCCGGTCCAGGCCAGCCGCCGGATCACGCTGGAGCCGACGGAGGTGGCGGGGACCGAGATCCCGGCGGGCGCGTTCGTCATGCTGAGCCTCGCTGCCGCCAACCGGGACGAGCGCGGCTTCGGCCCGGATGCCGCCGAGCTGCGGGTCGACCGGGAGAACGCGCGCCAGCACGTGTCCTTCGGCGCGGGACTGCACCACTGCCTGGGCGCCTCGCTGGCGCGGCTGGAGGCGGCCATTACGTTCGAGCGGATGCTCGCCCTGCTGCCGGGGCTGGCGCTGGCCGGCGAGGTCCGCTGGAACGGCCGTATCAACCTGCGCGGCCCGGCCCGGCTCCCCGTCGCCGCGGGCTAGCGGCCTAGGCCGGGGGCCGCTCCGGGGGCCGCTCCGGGGCACGGCCCTCAGCCAGGAACGGCGTCAGGCAACCACCGCCTGGTCGTAGTCCGGGCGTGCCATCGGGCCGGGGCCCAGCAGGTCCCACGTCCGCAGCCAGCGGTGCGTCTGCTCGAACATCTCGCGGGTGTACGGCTCGGTCACGATCCGCTCCCCGGGACCGAACCGCCGCACGTCCACCATGCCCTGGATGTCCTCGGGCATCTCGCGCTGCCAGTAGTGCTTGTACCGCTCGGGCTCGAGATCGATGTCGCGCTGGGCGCGCCGCAGGGCCTCGAAGTACCGCTCCACGTCGTCCTGGTCGGCCTCCTCGCTCACCAGGAACCCCATCATGAACGTGGTGTCGGCGATCTTGCTGAACCCCTGCTGCTCGAGCACGTAGTACTGCGGGCCGAAGACGTTCACGGCCGGCACCTGCCGCTCGAGCATCAGCCGCACCCGGTCGTAGGGGAGGCCGACGAAGGTCAGCTTGATCTGCGGGCGTTCCAGGTACTGCTCAAGGGCCTGCAGGGCCGAGTAGTGGCTGCCGGAGTGGTAGCCGACCCCCACGGCCACGTCCGCCAGGTCCTCAGGCCGGCGGTAACCGGAGTCCGGGGCCGCGAAGATCGCGGACGGGCAGACCGAGTACGCCTTTCCCCACATCCGGCCGCCCTGCCCGGTCGCCGCGGTGTTCACGGCCCAGTGGCAGGCGGCGGAGATGTCGCAGCTGCGGCCCTGCTCCATGTCCTCCAGGGCGCCCCGGGCGAACTCCGCCGGCGCCGCCTCGGCGGGCCGGACCGGGGACGTGGTGACCGCCGACCCGGCGAGGCTCTGCTCGAACTCGTAGTCGAGCCCGGCCTCGCGGAAATAGCCGTGCTCCTCCGCCACCCATTCCTGCAGCCGCACGTGCGGCTGGATCCGGAACTTCATCGGCTACCACCTCCGGATGGCCGTCTGCTGAGCTGTCGTCAACGTACGGCCGCCCTTCCATATGGGCAAGCTGGCATGTTCAATAGTTAGATTCAATCTCTCTATGACACCTCACCCGGCACCCGGCCCGGTCCGCCCGATCTGTCGCTGACCCGGCTCCGGATCTTCGCCGCGGTCGCGGAACAGGGCGGATACTCGGCCGCCGCCCGCAGCCTCCTGATCAGCCAGCCCACCGTGTCGTTCCACGTCCAGGCGCTGGAGCGGGCGTTCGGCACCAGCCTGCTCAGCTACCGGGGACGCCGGGTCAGGCTCACCGCGGCCGGGGAGGCCCTCTACGCCCTGGCGCGGCGGACGCTGAACGACGTCACGGAGGTCAGCGCGCAGATCAGCGGCCTGGCCAGGGGACAGGCGGGGCGGGTGAGGCTGGCCGCCAGCATCGCCTTTGAACAGGAGTTCTTCTTCGCCTCGGTGGTCGCGCCGTTCATCCGGTCTCACCCGGGCACCGCCGTCTCGCTCCGGTTCGGGACCAGCCGGCAGATGGTCGAGGC
>JAIRTY010000088.1 GCA_031254715.1 Nocardiopsaceae bacterium
CAACCGTGATGAAAAATTGCGACCCGTTGGTTCCCGGGCCCGCGTTAGCCATCGCCAGCAGGAACGGCCGGTCGAAAGCCAGGTCGGGATGGATCTCGTCGGCGAACTCGTAGCCTGGCCCGCCAGTGCCCGTGCCGAGCGGGTCACCGCCCTGGATCATGAAGTCCGGGATGACCCGGTGAAAGATCGTCCCGTCGTACAGCCGCGCGGTCGACGCCCGCTTAGTGCGGGGATCGGTCCACTCCCGGCCGCCGGAGGCGAGCTCGGTGAAATTGCGGACCGTTTTCGGGGCGTGATCGGGCAGCAGCCTGACCTTGATAGCGCCCTGGTTCGTCGTCAGCGTCGCGGTGGGCGTCGTTGTCGTCATGAGTGGCATCCTCGCATGCACGGCACCCGGCCGGGGACCGTCTGCCCGCCCGTTCCCGCATCTCACATCCTTCCATGTCCGGGCCCAAACGGCGAAACGGGCGCAGGGTGGCGCAGGGTTGAGCGGACGCTGCAGGGGAAGGGAGTGCCGCATAGGAAGGAAATCTTGGAGGATTAAGTGTCCCTCAGCACTAAAAAGGATGCGCGTGCGAGAGCCACTGCTTCCGCTCGCGACGCAGGGCGCCGCGCCCGTGATACCGCGGCTCAGCTGACCCCGATGGCCAAGAACGCCAGTACCTCGGCCAAACAGGGCATGCAGCAGGCTCGCACCTGGGCCGCCCCGCGGCTCGACCAGGCAGGCAAGTCGGTGCAGGACCAACTCGCGCCCCGGCTCGCCGAGATCCTGCGCGACGCCGCCCGGCGGGTGGAACCGGAGCAGGACAGCCGCCCTCGCTGGCCCCTGATCGCAGCCGCCGCGGGCGCCCTGGCGGCCGGGGCGAGTGCGCTCGCGTACGTGCTGACCCGCCGCGGCAGCACCCCGGCCAGCGAAGACAATCCGGGACCGCCAGCTTCCGAGCCGGGCGCCGAGGCCGCGCCCGCGGGCGCCGACGGGCAGGTCCGCACGTCCTGAGCACGCGGGACGCGTCCGGGTGATCGCGCTCCCGGGCCGGTACGGCCAGCGGCCGTACCGGCCCGGGATTCATGCGCGACCGCGCCAATGAGGCCGGTCTCGCTGTTCCGCCGCCGGCCTCGCCGGCCGACCCGCCAGCCTCGCTGTCCGGCCGCCCGGCACGAGCAGGAACAATGTGGCTGTGCTGCTACGGGACCTGGTCGCCACCTCGGACGCCGTCACCTCGGTGCCGGGTCGCCTCGCCAAGATCGAGGCGATCGCCGGGCTGTTGCGCCAGGCCAGCCCCGCCGAGGCGCCGGTCGTGGTCGCCTTTCTCGCCGGGGAACTGCGCCAGCGGCAGATCGGGGTCGGCTACGCGGGCCTGTCAGGCCTGCTGCGCGAGTTCGCCGCGGCTGACGGTCCCGCTCCGGCTGACAGCCCCGCTCCGGCCGGCAGCCATCCGATGGCGCCGACGGTTCGGCAGGCCGGCTCGCCGGTCACCGCAGGGACCGCGGGCGCACCGCTGACCGTGGCGGAGACCGACGCGGTGTTCGCCGACGCCGGAACCGTCACCGGGCAGGGCTCGCAGGCCGCGCGCAGGCGGCTGCTGGCGGGGCTGTTCGGGCGGGCCAGCGCGGGCGAACGCGCCTTCCTGGCGCGGCTGATCACCGGCGAGCTGCGGCAGGGAGCCCAGGAAGGGGTCATGATCGAGGCCGTCGCGCGGGCGGCCGGCGTCCCCGCCGCCGAGGTACGGCGGGCTCACCTGCTGGGCGGATCGCTGCCAGCGGTAGCGCAGGCGGCACTGGCAGCGGCCGGAGACGACGGCGGAGCGCTGGCCGCGCTCCGGTCGTTCGGCCTGGAACCGGGGCGGCCGCTGCAGCCGATGCTCGCCTCGTCCGCGCCCACCGTCGCCGACGCCCTCGCGAAGCTGCCGGCCGCCGCGCTGGAATGGAAGATCGACGGGATAAGGATCCAGGTCCACCGCCGCGGCGACGCCATCAGCGTGTTCACCCGGACCCTGGACGACATCACCACCCGGGTGCCGGAGATCACCGAGGCGGTGCTGGCGCTCAGCGCACGCGAGCTGGTGCTCGACGGCGAGGCCGTGGCGCTGTTCCCGGACGGCCGCCCGCGCCCGTTCCAGGTCACCGCGGGCCGGCTCGGCAGTCACGTGGACGTACCCCGGCTGCGGGCCGAGGTGCCGCTCACCGCGTTCTTCTTCGACCTGCTGCACCTGGACGGCAACGACCTGATCGAGGCGCCGGCCGGCGAGCGGCATACCAGGCTCGCCGCCGTGCTGCCGTCCGGCCTGCTGATCCCCCGCCTGGTCACCGGCGAGTTGCCGGCCGCGGCGGAGTTCTTCGCCGGTGCGGTCGGCCGCGGCCACGAGGGCGTCGTTGTGAAGTCGCTGGACGGCCGCTACGCAGCCGGCCGGCGGGGCAGCGAATGGATCAAGGTCAAGCCGCGGCACACGCTCGACCTGGTGGTGCTGGCGGCCGAATGGGGTCACGGCCGTCGCCGCGGCTGGCTGTCCAACCTGCACCTGGGCGCCCGCGACCCGGATACCGGCGGCCTGGTCATGCTCGGCAAGACGTTCAAGGGCCTGACCGACCAGATGCTGTCCTGGCAGACCGAGCGGCTGCTGTCACTCGCCGACCCGCCGCAGCCGCACGCGGCCGGCGACCGATCCGCCTACGGGGTGGTGCGGGTCCGCCCGGAACTCGTGGTCGAGGTCGCCTTCGACGGCGTGCAGGCCAGCCCCAGGTATCCCGGCGGGCTGGCACTGCGGTTCGCCCGGGTGCTGCGGCACCGGCCGGACAAGCCGGCCTCGCAGGCCGACACCATCGGGGCGGTCCGCGCGCTGTGGCCCGGCCCCGGCAACGATGGCTAAGAAGTGTCCCGTCGATCGTGGCCGTCGCGCAGCGGGCCGGCGATCCGCGGCGCCCTGGCCAGGTTCCCTTCCGTTCAGAATCGTGACCCGGCCAGCGGGCGGAGCGGGCGCGGTCAGCGGCGGGGCGGACCATCCGGAACGGAAGTTTCACGGGAAACGGCCGGCTCGCCGGGCGGAGGCGGCATCGCCGCGCGCCCGCCCGGGCCCACCGGCCGCAGCCGCCGGCCCGCAGTGGCGCGGAGCCGTTCCTCCAGCCGGCCGACTTCCCGCGGCGCCCGGCTGGCGATGATGGCCGGCAGCGCGGTCCGGGGCAGCCACGCCAGCGCGCGCAGCCACGGCTGGGCGTAGACGTGCGGCGCGCGGCGGGCTATCCCGGCCACGATCCGGTCGGCGGCCGGCCCCAGCGGCGCGGTCTGCCCGGCCGGCCAGGGCTGCCGCGCCCGCAGCTCGCGCAGCACCTCGTCCTCGTCTGCCCCCCGCACCATGTCGGTGTCGGTCCAGGTCAGGTAGGCGACGCCGACCCCCACCCGATGGTGGGCCACCTCCGCCCGCAGCACGTGCGCGAACGCCTCCACCCCGGCCTTGCTGGCGCAGTACGCGGCCATCAGCGGTGCCGGGGCCAGCGCGGCCAGGGACGCGATCTGCAGGTAGTAGCCGTGCGCGGCGGTCAGCGCTGGCAGGAAGGCCCGGGCCGTCGCCGCCGAGCCGAGCAGGTTCACCCCGATCACCCGCTCGAAGGCGGCCGGGTCGGCATCGGCGAACGGCCCGCCGATGGCGATCCCGGCGTTGGCCACCACCACGTCTACGCCGCCGGACCAGCCCTCGATCTCCGCGGCGACGGCGGTCATCCGGTCGCCGTCGGTGACGTCAGCGGCCCAGGCCCGCGCCCGCTCGCCGCCGTCGCCGCTGGCTGGCGCCTGCCGGCCGCACCGGGCCGCCACGGCAGCGAGCTCGTCCGGCTCCAGGCCGACCAGGGCCACCCTCGCGCCGGCGGCCGCCAGCCGCAGCGACAGGGCTTCGCCGATGCCGCGGGCGGCGCCGGTGACCACGACGGTCTTGTGGGCCAGCCCGGACAGCCCGCGGGTCACGTCGCGCTCCCGGGCCCGGCCGCGCTCGCCACCCCCGGCTCGGGGTCATCGCCGTCCGCCGGCGCGCTCGCCGCCAGCTCGCGGATCAGCCCGGCCACCACGACGGGGTCTTCCAGCGGCGTCATGTGGCCGGCCCCGGGGAGTTCGGTGAGGCCCGCGCAGCGCGGCAGCAGGCCGGCGATCCGGCGGGCATGCGGCGGCGGGGTGAGCCGGTCCCGGCTGCCGACCAGCACCCGCGCCGGGACGTCGATCCCGGCGAGGGCCCCGGTCAGGTCCAGGTTCACCATCACCCGCCCCCAGGCCGCCCGGGTGCGCCGGTCGCAGGCGTGCACCATCGCGGCGGTGGTCCTGGTGAGCTCGCCCGATGCGTCCGGTCCGAGCGTCACGTACTTGAGCGCGGCCCGGCTGATCCCGGTGACCGGGCCCAGCGGCAGCGACGACGTGAGCAGCAGGTGCCGCGACAGCTCGGCCGGGCTGGGCAGGCCGCCTGCCAGCGGCAGCCCGCCGGTCGTGCGGCTGAGACAGGCGGTCGAGGCGAGCAGCACCCCGCTGGCCCGGCCGGACAGCGGGCTGCGGCCCGCCGCCGCCATGATCGCCATCCCGCCCATGCTGTGGCCGGCCAGCACCGGCAGTTCCCCGGCCGGGACCGCCGCGTCGAGGACCGCGGTCAGGTCATCGGCCAGCGCGCCGGTGCTGCACCGGCCCGGCCCTGCGGGGTCGCTCGCACCATGTCCCCGCTGGTCGTAGGCGACCACCCGGACCTGTCCGGCCAGCTCGGCGATCACCGGTTCCCACACCGACGCGGCACAGGTCCAGCCGTGGACCAGTACCACGGTGAGGGCTCCCGGCCGGCCCGGCTCGTGCACCTCCACGCTGATGCGCGTCCCGTCGGCCGAGCGTGCCTGCAGCCGTGTCCGCCCGGCGCTCATGCCGTCGCTCCCGCCGGTGCTCCCGCGGGCGCTCATGCCGCGGCTCCCGCCGGGATCAGCTGGTACTCGGCCAGGTCGAGGTGCCGGGTCACCCGCCGGAACCGCAGCGTGGACCCCGGCCACAGGGTCGGGTTCCGGCCCGCTTCATTGAGGTACCAGCTCACGCAGCCGCCGGTAGACCAGACCGTGCTCGTCATTCGCTGCTCCACTCCGGCGCACCACCGGTCCTGCGCGGCCGCCCGGGCGTCGAGCGCCCCGGCACCGGTCCGGTCCAGCGTGGCCAGGTAGTCAAGGACGTAGTTGAGCTGGGACTCGATGATGTGGACCATCGAGTTGTGCCCGAGCCCGGTGTTGGGCCCGACCAGCAGGCACAGGTTGGGGAAGCCGGCCACGGTCGTCCCGCGCAGCGCCCGCATGTCGCTGCGCCAGGCCTGCGCCAGTGACCGCCCGCCAGCGTCGTACACCCGGGCGGCGATCGGCGGCTCGGTGGCGCGGAAGCCGGTGGCGAAGACGATCGCGTCGGCCTCGTGCGTGCTGCCGTCCTGCGCGGTCAGCAGCTTGCCGTCGATCTTGGCCAGGCCGGACGCCACCACCTCGGTGTTGGGGCGCGCCAGCGCCGGATAGAAGTCGTTGGACAGCAGGATGCGCTTGCAGCCCATCACGTAGCTGGGGGTTAGCCGGGCGCGCAGCTCCGGGTCAGGGACCGACCGTTCCAGATGCTGGCGGGCCAGCCGCTGCGCGGCGCGCAGCAGCGCGGGCCGCCGCACGAACCCGCCCACGGCGGACTCGCGGGACAGGTAGATGCCGAGCCTGGCGGCCCGCTGGGTGACAGGGACATGGCGGTAGAGCCAGCGCTCGGCATCGCTGATGCGGCGGTCACGGCGGGGCAGCACCCAGGCCGGGGTCCGCTGGAACAGCACCAGCCTGCCCGCCTGCGGCTGGATCTCGGGCACGATCTGGATCGCCGAGGCACCGGTCCCGACCACGGCCACCCGCCGGCCGGCCAGGTCGGCGTCGTGGTTCCAGCGGGCGGAGTGGAAGACCTCGCCGGGGAAGTCAGCCAGCCCCGGGATGTCGGGCAGGGCCGGCTCGGACAGCGGGCCCGCCGCTGAGATCAGCACCTGGGCCGTCAGTTCGCCGCGGGAGGTACGTAGCCGCCAGCGGGACCGCTCCGGTTCCCACCGTGCCTGCGTGACCTCGGTGTCCAGCCGCAGATGCGGGCGCAGGCCGCGGGCGTCGGCCAGTTCCTCCAGGTACTGCCAGATCTCCGGCTGCCGGGAGAAGCTGCGGGTCCACCGCGGGTTCGGCGCGAATGAGAACGAGTAGAGGTGCGAGGGAACGTCGCACGCGCAGCCCGGGTAGCTGTTGTCCCGCCAGGTGCCGCCGACCGCACCGGCCCGCTCCAGGATCACGAAGTCGGTCCGGCCGTCCGCCAGCAGCCGGGCGCCAGCGCCGAGGCCGCTGAAGCCGGCTCCCACGATCGCGACCCGCACGTGGCCGGGCAGCGCCGGGGTGGCCCGGGCCGTCCCGGCCGGGTCAGGGGCCGGGACGGCCGGGAGCTCGGGCGGCTCAGCCGGGCTGGCGGGAGGGTCGGTCCGACTGGCGGGAGGGTCGGCCGGGCTGGCGGGAGGGTCGGCCGGCCCGGCGGAGGGCTCAGCCGGGCTCGCGGGAGGCTCAGCCGGGCTGGTGGGAGGCTCGGCCGGCCGCGGGGAAGACACAGCCGTGCTGCCGGGCTCCCGCTCGGCCGGGGCGCCCGCCCCGTCGGCGGGTG
>JAIRTY010000133.1 GCA_031254715.1 Nocardiopsaceae bacterium
ACGCCGTCGGCGCGAACTGGCACTCGATCGTTGACGCCTTCCAGGGCCCGACCTACATCATCGCCGCCATCGCCCTTCTCGCCGTGGTCATCGCAGTCTGGCGCTACCTACGGGCGCACCGGTCCGCGCCGCCCGCCGCCGCAGGAGAGCGACCGGTGCCGGGCAACCCACGGGCACAAGGGACCGGGCGGCCGCCCGGCTCCGGGGCACACCGCAAGTAGGACAGGCGCTGCGCGGTTACCCGAGCGGGCCAGGGTAGGCGGCCTCGGCCAGCGGGCCAAGCTTGGCCATCTGGCGATGGATAAACATGGCCGCGGCCACCATCGCCAGCACCCCCGCCACCGTAAGGACCACGCCGACCGAACCCGAAACGCGGCGCAGCGCGTCACCCGCCTCGTAGGAGGCGATCGTGTAGACACCGGCCCACACGATTCCGCCCGCGGCGTTGGCGGGCAGGAACCGGCGCCAGCTCATCCGGCTCGCCCCGGCCAGGAACGCGGCATAGGTACGCAGCACGGCAGTGAACCGGCCGAAGAACACGACCCTCGTGCCGTAGCGGTCGAACAGGTAGCGGGCGATCTTCAGCTTCCGCTCGTCCAGGCGGATCTTCGGCCCGTACCTGCGGGCAAGCCGGTAGCCGCCCTTACCTCCGATCCAGAACCCGATGTTGTCGCCGATGACGGCTCCAGCGGCGGCGACAGCAAACACCGCCCAGGGCGACAGGCCGTGCGTGCTGCCCGCGTAAGCACCCGCGATGATCAAAGCGGTCTCACCGGGCAGCGGTATGCCCAGGCTCTCCATCCCAACCAGCACGAACACCGCCCAGTACCCGTAACTGGCGACGAGATGGCTGATGATCATCCGAGCTCGCTAGCGGCCGGGGGCAGGGAATCGGGGTGTCATGCGCGCTTGCGGATTGCTGTTGCCTACCCGCACCCCGCGCGAACCGCGCTGCCTGACATCGCGAGCCAACGAGACCCCGTACTTCTACGAATCCTGTAGAGCTTCACCGCACACTATAGGACCCTGCGCACATCGCGGCTCACCCAGTGGCCGCGGGCAGCAATGAGCGCAGCCCGCCGGCCGCGCCGCCCGGTTCGTCACCACCGGAAAGCTCAGTCGGGTGAGGGTCAAGCGGCGCGGGCGAGGAATGCCGGGCGCGTGGTGCCGGTGGCACACAGCCCGTTTAGCGGCTTCCCTGGCACGCCTTTTAGCCTTCAGGAGGGTTCGGGACCGATAGCAGGCTCTCGCAACCAGACTGCATTTGCGCCGTGCTGGGGGCGGGCGGGCTACGGTATCCTGACCGTATGGTAACTGTATGCTATTCGGTTTGGTGCCGCGGCGAGGTTAAGTGATCATGTATCGCGCGAACATGGGGAACCCAGGCGGCTCGCTCGAGCAGCTTGCCCTGCCGTCGCGAGATCGGGCGTCTGCGCGCGGCGGCATGCCCGAGGAAGTTGCAAGCATCCTGCGTGAGGCAATCTTGAGCGGACTGCTTGCCCCCAACTCGTGGCTCCGTGAAGCCGAAGTGGCACGGCAGCTCAAGGTTAGCCGCACACCGGTCCGTGATGCGTTTCGCATTCTTGAAGCTGAGGGACTGGTGATCATCAAGGCAAATCAAGGTGCCATGGTCAGCGCAATGACGACCGACGACGTAATCGAATTGTCCGTCGTCCGCACGAACCTGGAAGAATTGGCGGCAAGGCTTGCCGCGCGGAGAGCTCATCAGCAGTGCGCCGAAGAATTCGCCGAGCTGATCCCGAAGATCAAGAAGGCAGGAGAGCAACATGATCTTGCCGAACTATCCCAATTGAACTTCCAGTTCCATGTAATCGTACGCAATGCTGCAGGAAATCGGCACCTTGCTCGGATGCTGGCGCAACTGCAAAGCGCCACACGTCGTTTTACCAATCCCACGCTGGGCCTGCCAGGACGGGTTGAGGAATCAGTCAGGGAGCACGTCGAGCTTGCGGATGCGATCACGAGGGGCGACCCCGACGATGCCGCACGGCTTGCGAGCGAGCATCAGAACCGCCTGTCAGAACTGCGGATAAGAATGCTCCTGAACATGTGACAGCGCCCGGGCCAGTTGTATGCAATTAACCCATGCTCTGTATACAGTAGGGTTGCGATCCGTCAGATCCAACCGTTCCCCGTGCTGTCGCCAGGTGGAGGCGCCGCTTCGATGTCTCGCAACGTGCCACTTGGCGTGAACTGCTCGATCCTGTTCAGCGAGCTCCCGCTGCTGGAGCGGCCAGCGGCGGCGAAGGCGGCTGGGTTTGGTGCCGTGGAGTTCTGGTGGCCGTTCAGCACGGCTGCCCCCGGCGACGCGGAGGTCGACGCGTTCACGCGGGCGGTCTCCTCCGCTGGGGTGCAGCTGATCGGATTGAACTTCGCGGCCGGCGATATGCCCGCCGGTGACCGTGGCCTGGTCTCGTGGCCGGGGCGCGAGCCGGAGTTCCGTGACAGCGTGCAGATCGCGGCTGGTATCGGTGAGCGGCTCGGCACGAAGGCGTTCAACGCGCTCTACGGCAACCGGCTTGATGATGCCGATCCGGGCGCGCAGGACGAGCTCGCCGCCGAGAACCTCGCCTGGGCTGCCAGCCAGGTGGCGCCGCTGGGAGCGGCCGTGCTGCTGGAGCCGGTGAGCGGCTCACCGCGGTACCCGCTGCTCACCGCCAAGGATGTCGTGACCGTGATCGAGCGAGTCGAGCAGGCCGGCGTCAGCAACCTACGCCTGCTCGCAGACTTCTACCACCTTGCCGTCAACGGCGACGACCTGCCGACGGTGATAGCGGCTTACGGATCGAGGATCGGGCACATCCAGCTGGCGGATGCCCCGGGCCGCCATCGTCCCGGTACCGGCGAGCTGGATCTGGACGGCTCGCTCGACGCCGCTGCCAAGGCAGGGTATGCGGGCACCATCGCGCTCGAATACCTGGCCGTTGGTGACACCGCGGCGGATCTGGCACAGCTCAATCTCGCCGTCCACGGCGGCTGAGCAGCGAGCGGTCCGCCGCTGTGATGGGCTTGAATCCGCCAACCAGGAGCGTAGCCGGGATGAGCTGGGAGGATCCTGCGTGACCAAGATCGCATTCATCGGTATGGGAATCATGGGCGGACCGATGGCGCGGCATCTCGCCGATGCCGGCCATGAGGTCATCGGGATGGCCAGCGCCCGGGCCGTCGCAGAACTGGCGGAGCATGGCGGACGCGGTGCCGCCACGGTGGCCGAGGCGGTCGACGGTGCCGAGGTCGTGATCACGATGGTCCCCGACAGCCCGGACGTGGAGTCGGTGGCACTCGGCCCGGGGGGGATCTATGCCAACGCGGCGAAGGGCGCGCTCCATATCGACTGCTCGACGATCCGCCCCGACGTTGCGCAGCACCTGGCGGAGGCAGGCGCCGAGCAGGGGATCGCCGTCCTGGATGCTCCGGTAAGCGGTGGCGAGGCCGCCGCCAAGGCCGCGTCACTGTCGATCATGATTGGCGGCCGGGAAGCGGACGTCGAGCGGGCAATGCCGATCCTGTCGAAACTCGGCACAACCATCGTGCACGTGGGGCCCAGCGGATCCGGCCAAACCGTGAAGGCCGCCAACCAGCTGATCGTCGCAGGCACGATCGAACTAGTGGCCGAGGCAATCGTCTTCCTCGAGGCGCACGGCGTAGAGACTGAAGCCGCTGTCCGCGTGCTGGCCGGCGGCCTTGCGGGGAACGCCATTCTCGAACGTAAGGCGGGCGCGATGCTCAAGCGGCAGTTCGCCCCCGGCTTCCGGATCGACCTGCACCACAAGGACATGGGAATCGTCTTGGCGGCCGCGCGTGAGGCGAAGGTCGCGATCCCGCTTGGCGCACACGTCGCTGACCTGATCAGCGCACTGCGGGCGCAGGGGCATGGCTCGCTGGATCACTCCGCACTCCTGCTGCAGGTCGATGAACTGTCGGGACGCGGGACCAACCGGGATAGCTAAGCAGTGCCGCCTGGTCAAGCCGCCGTGG
>JAIRTY010000172.1 GCA_031254715.1 Nocardiopsaceae bacterium
GCCGCGACGCCGACGGGAACTACGGCGACCACGGCCTCACCCCGGCCATGCGCCGCATCGAGTCCCAGCTCGAACACGGCCGGCTGGTCCCCGACACCGACAAGTTCGCCCTGAAATCCCCCGACCGCTTCAAAGAAAAGCTGGCGAGGATGATCTTGAGGAATCCCGACAAAACTCCGACCGAACTAGCCAAAGAAGTTCATGACGCCGTGCGCTATACATTCCTTTTCCCATCGGGGAGCTATCGTCAAGGTATATGGGAGGCCCATAGCTTCCTCGAAAGCGAAGGGTGTGATCTAGAAGTACGGCGGAATACCTGGGAGCGCGCTGACTACAAGGGAGTCAACAGCCGCTGGCGAGACACCGCCAGCGACCAGCTGTTCGAGGTACAGTTCCACACCGACGATAGCTGGCAGGCGAAGCAGAAGACGCATCTGGCATATGAAAAGATCGAAGACGTGAGGACGCCAAGGTCTGAAGCTCAGGACCTGCACGCTTTCCAACGAGAAGTAACACGACAGGTTGAGGTTCCCCAAGGAGTGGAAAATATTCTAGACTACCACAGGGATCAGACTTGAGCGATGAATCAAATCGAGTATTTTGCCATTATTGGAAGAGGGCGCACCAAGCAGAACCCCTCCGGGCTGGCTCGCAGGAAAATAACCCGCGATGGCCCCGTGGACGAAGCGCTAAGGCGTGACCTGACGTGGGAACCCGATACGGCTATCGTCGAATGGGAACATGGCGATGTCGGCGCCTCCCTTGTCGAGGTCAGTGAGGATGAGGCGGAGCGGTTGATCGAGGGGTTCCGGGCGAAGTGGGCCGAGGAGGGCTCACGCGACTGAGCCTCCCAGGTGCCAGGCAGCGCGACCTTGACAGGACGTGGGGGCCGTGCCACTTTCAGGGCACCTGGCGTTTCGCGGGGATCTGTCCCGCTGGCTGAACTGGCCGACGCCGGTCAGGAGGGTTGCCATGAGGCTGTTCGGGTCGATTTTGTTAGCGCTCACATTCTCTGCCGCCCTGACCGTTCCGCGCGCCTTACCGCCGGTATCTGCCGCGACCACCAGCGCCGCCAGGCCGCCAGCCGTAACCACCAGCGGCGCCGTGGCGACTGCTACCACTGCCGCCGCGGCCTCACCAGGCAGCAACGATCTCACCGTGGACCTGGCGGCCCCGGCCGGCCGGTTCCGGGGCGGTGCCACCGGGAGCTTGTATGGCATCTCCAGTCAGGACGTGCCGAGTAACAACCTGATCCAGGGCATGGGCCTGCAGTCCACCGACACCAAGGCACAGGACGGCCAGCAGCATCCGGGCTCGGACGCACTTGAGGTCGTGCACCCGTTCGTGGCCAGCGGCGGGCGTGACGAGCTGATCTACATGACCGACGTGTACCGCAACTTCCCGTACGAGCGGACCAGCTACGCCCAGTACCAGGGATTCCTGCGCACGGAGGTCGAGCAGGTGCTGAGCTCGCCCGACAAGAACCACATCATCCTGGTGCCCTACAACGAGCCGGACGGGAACTGGATCGCCGGGCTGCAGAGCGACTCCGCCAAGCTCAGCGCGTTCGACGACGAGTGGCTGCAGACCTACCAGCTCATCAAGGGCCTGTGGCCGCAGGCGCGCATCGCCGGGCCCAACTTCTTCCAGTACCAACCCGACGCCATGAAGGGTTTCCTGCAGTTCTGCCAGCAGCACGGCTGCCTGCCTGACCTGGTGACCTGGCACGAGCTCAACGTTCCCGGCAGCATCAGGCCGGACGTAACGGCCTACCGGGCGCTGGAGACCTCGCTCGGCCTCCCCCGCTTGCCGGTCAGCCTGAACGAGTACGCCGCCCGCTACCAGCTCACCGACCCCGGGCAGATGGTGCAGTACCTGTCGGCGATCGAGGACTCGAAGGTCGACGGCGACCTGCCGTACTGGAACATCAACGGCACCCTGAGCGACTCCGCAGCCCAGAACAACATCCCGAACGCCCAGTGGTGGCTCTACCACTGGTACTCCGGGCTGACCGGCGACACCGTGAAGGTGACCGCACCACAGGGCAACGCGAACTACTCACTGCAAGGCGTGGCGACCATGGACCGGGCGCAACGGCAGGCCCGGGTGATCTTCGGAGGCGGTGCCGCCGGCCAGGACAATCTCGTCCTGCAGCACATCGACCCGGCGATCTTCGGCCAGACCGCGCACGTCACGCTGCTGCGCGACAACTGGAGCGGGATGACAGGTGCCGCCCAGCAGCCGGCCCGGGTGATGGACACCGACCTGCCGGTGGGCAGCGACGGCTCGATCACGCTGCCGGTGGACAACCCCGGCCCGGCGGGCAACCTGGCCAGCTGCAACGCGACCGGGAACCGGGTGGCCGGGAAGCTCGGCAACGGGCTCGGACTGTGCGGGAACGGCGAATACGTCAGCCTCCCCAAGGGCATCGTCAGCGGCCTGCACGACTTCACGGTCTCGGCCTGGGTGAATCCTTCCGCTAACACCGCCTGGTCGCGGCTGTTCGACTTCGGCAGCGGAACCGGCACGTACATGTTCCTGACCATGAGCGCGGGCGGCGGGCCGCTCCGGTTCGCGATCACCAATCGCGGGGGCGGCGGCGAGCAGCAGATCACCAGCAGCAACGGCACCCTGCCGCTGAACACCTGGTCGCACGTGGCGGTGACGCTGTCCGGGCACACCGCGACCCTCTACGTCAACGGCCAGCCGGTGGGGACCAACACCAACATGACCCTGACTCCGGCCGACCTGGGCAGCACCACCCAGAACTGGATCGGGCGCTCTCAGTACTCCGCCGACCCGTACCTGGCCGGGACCGTGGACGACTTCCAGATCTACGACCGTGCCCTCAGCGCCTCCGATCTCTCGGCTCTCGCCGGCGGCCAGCCCGGAGCGGGTGACGTGGCGGACTACACGTTCGACGAGAGCGGGGGCGCCACCGCGACCGACTCGTCAGGTAACGGCCGTCATGGAACGGTCATCTCGGCCCCGGTGGCACCGAGCACGATGACCGCGTACGAAGCGATCACCTCCCCCGGCGGCACCGGCTCGGACACTCCCGGCGATGCCAGCTGGCAGCAGAGCTACGAGGCCGAGAACGCGACGCTCACCGGCAGCGGCTGGAACATCAATACCGAAGGCACCCCGGGAAACCTCGGCGGGTTCGCCACCTCCAGCAACCAGGACGTGGGCGGGCTGCGAACCGGCTCCTCCACCGTCATCACGTTCCACACCGACGTCCCGCAGACCGGCGACTACCGGCTGTCGGTGTTCGATGGCAGCGACTGCCACGCCGCTGACGTGAACGGGCCGACGAACGTGTTCGCCCGGGTCGACGGCGGCAGCCCGCAGCAGGTCTGGCTGCCCTGCGGCTACACCTGGCCGGTGTGGAACACGGGCGCCACGGCCGTGCACCTGACAGCGGGCAAGCACGGCCTCAGCCTGTCCACGACTGGCGACAACGGGGCCGTGACCAACGGTGACGTCATCGTCGACAAGATCACCCTCCAGCGCATCGATCCCGCCACCAGCCAGACGATCTACGAAGCCGAGCAGGCCGGCCTGGACGGCGCCACGGCGAGCTACCTGAGCCAGGGCCAGTCCGGCGCCGGGGCGGCCAGCATCGCCCGCGGCCAGAGCGTGACCTTCTGGGTCTACTCCCCCGCCGACGGGTACTCCGACCTGGCGTTCCGCTCCCGGAACCCCGGCACGGCCAGCGTCACGGCGAACGGGCTGCCGCTGACCGGACAGCTCACCGGGAGTGCCGCGCCCGGCTGGTC
>JAIRTY010000180.1 GCA_031254715.1 Nocardiopsaceae bacterium
CCTGGCCCGCGGCGCCGTCCGCTTGCCCCCCGGCGCCGTCCGCCTGGCCCAGGTGGCCGAACCAGCGGGCCGCGATGTCCACGTCCTTGTCCCCCCGGCCGGAGAGGTTGACCAGCAGCAGTGCGTCCGGGCCGAGCTCGGCCGCCACCTCGATGGCGCCGGCCAGCGCATGCGCCGACTCGATCGCCGGGATGATCCCCTCGGTCCGGCACAGCAGCCCGAACGCGTCCATCGCCTGTGTGTCGGAGTAGGAACGGTACTCGGCGCGCCCGGTCTCGTGCAGCCAGGCGTGCTCCGGGCCGACGCCGGGGTAGTCCAGGCCCGCCGAGATCGAGTGGGTGGGCAGGGTCTGGCCCTCGGCATCCTGCAGCAGCAGCGTGCGCATGCCGTGGATCACTCCCATCGAGCCCGCCACCACGGTCGCCGCGTGGCGGCCGGTGGCGACCCCGTCTCCGCCCGCCTCGCAGCCGATCAGCCGCACTTCCTCGTCGGGGATGAACGCGTGGAAGGCGCCGATCGCGTTGGAGCCGCCCCCGACGCACGCGATCACCGCGTCGGGCAGCAGCCCGGCGGCCTCCTGCACCTGCTCGCGGGCCTCGAGCCCGATGACCCGCTGGAAATCGCGCACCATGAGCGGGAACGGGTGCGGGCCCATCACCGAGCCGATGCAGTAATGCGTGGTCTCGACGGTGGCCACCCAGTCGCGGAAGGCCTCGTTGATGGCATCCTTGAGAGTGCGGCTGCCGATCGTGACCGGCACCACCTCGGCGCCCAGCATCCGCATCCGGGCCACGTTCAGGGCCTGCCGCTGCGTGTCCTCCTCGCCCATGTAGACCCGGCACTCCAGGCCCAGCAGCGCGCACGCGGTCGCGGTGGCCACGCCGTGCTGGCCCGCTCCGGTCTCGGCGATCACCCGGGTCTTGCCCATCCGGGCCGCGAGCAGCGTCTGGCCGAGCACGTTATTGATCTTGTGCGACCCGGTGTGGGCGAGGTCTTCCCGCTTCAGCAGCACCCGGCTGCCGCCGATGGCGGCCGAGAACCGCCGCGCCTCGGTGAGCAGGGTCGGCCGGCCCGCGTAGCCGCGCTGCAGGCCCGCAAGCTCCGCCCGGAACCCGGGGTCGGCCTGGGCGGCGAAGTAGGCGCTGGCCAGGTCATCGAGCGCGGCCGTCAGTGCCTCAGGCGCGAAGCGGCCCCCGAACCGCCCGAAGTGACCGGTGCCGTCCGGCATCCCGGCGGCGGGCGCGAGCCCGGCCCCGGCCGCCGAGCTTGTCATCACCGGTCACCGCGCAGCGCGGGGTGCGACCCCGCGGTCACCAGGTCGGCCACGGCCGAGCGCGGGTTCTTGCCGGTGACCAGGCTCTCCCCCACCAGCACCGCATCCGCGCCGGCGGCGGCGTAGGCCAGCAGGTCGTGCGGGCCCCGGATACCGGACTCGGCGATCTTGACCACGTCCTCGGGAACCTTCGGCGCCAGCCTGGGGAACACCCCCCGGTCCACCTCCAGCGTGGCCAGGTCCCGCGCGTTCACCCCGATCACCCTGGCGCCCGCCGCCAGCGCCCGGCCCAGTTCGCTCTCGGTGTGCACCTCGACGAGCGGCACCAGGCCGATGGACACCGCCCGCTCCACCAGCGAGACCAGCGCGTTCTGCGCCAGGGCAGCCACGATCAGCAGCACCATGTCAGCGCCGTGCGCGCGCGCCTCCCACAGCTGGTAGGAGCTGATCACGAAGTCCTTGCGCAGGACCGGCACCCGGACGGCTTCCCGGCACGCCGCCAGGTCGGCCAGGCTGCCGCCGAACCGCCGCGGCTCGGTGAGGACGCTGATGATGCACGCGCCGCCCGCCTCGTAGTCCCGGGCGAGGGCGGCCGGGTCGGCGATCGCCGCCATCGCCCCCTTGGACGGGCTGGCCCGCTTGACCTCGGCGATCACCGCCACGTCCTGGCCGCGGAGGGCCGCCTCGGCGTCGCGCGGCGAGTCCGCTCGCCGGGCCATGTCCTTCAGCCGGTCCAGCGGTAGTTCCCGCTGCCGCGCGTCGAGATCGGCACGCACACCTGTCAGGATCTCGTCGAGCACGCTCACGCGGTTCCGCTATCCCCTCGGGTTGGATGGGTTGCGCTCCTGATGGTAGCGAGGCGGTCCGGCGCTGCCGCCGGCACCCTGGAACCATTGTCCGCCCCCGCCGCCGGGTCACCGGCCAGGGGGGTCGCAGCAGCGCGTTAGCTATCCGAGGGCACGGCTGCCCAGTTCGTCGGCTGCCTCACCGAGCCCTTCCTGGGCACGGAGCTCGCCCGGTGCGGGCGCTGCGGCGCCCCCGGGCACCGACGTGAAGGCGCCAGCCACCGACGGATGCAGCAGTGTTCCCAGCGTGATCAGCGAAAGCAGGGTGCCCCCGAGGTAGCGGGTGAAGACGAACGCGGACAGCCCGTACACGAAAAAGGCGGCCTCGAACGTGATCGCGATCAGCCAGGCGGCATGCGTGCCGACGCGGGCCAGCACCGCCAGGCCGCAGATGGCGGCCACGAATGCCAGCGTGATCAGGACGGACGACACGTGGCGGCGGCCGAACAGCAGGCCGATCAGGGCACTGGCCAGCGCCTGCGCCACCAGCATGCGGGTGATCAGCCGCACCATCTCGTGCCGCGGGCTACGCTCGCGCGCCCACCGCAGCAACGACCTGGCTGCGCCCAACGCCCCACCTCCCAATCCCCGGGTTCCAGTGGTCATCCCCTGGGCCAGCACCGCCGGGGCCGCCTCCTGCGACAACACCGCGCGGGGCACGTTCCGAGACTGACTCTCGCACGGCAGCCACGCATGCCGGCGGATTATTCCCATTATTCCCCGCCACTCGCCGGTTGTCCGATGCCACCCGGTGACATGCGAGAAACCTCAATCTGGCCGGGTGGCCGTCGGGTCCACGCCGCGGCTCAGCAGCTCCCACATGCCCGCCGGGTCGGAGCCCGGCTGGCGCGCGGCCGCGCTGTCCCCGCTTCCGGTCCTGGCCGCTGCGGCTGCCCCGGCGGGCCGATCATAGCGGGCCGACATGCCCGGCCACGTGGTCCCGCGCCAGGCCGTGAGCACCCCGGCGGCCGCCACCGCCAGTCCCCCGGCCGCCGCCAGCACCCGCCAGGGGACGCCGGACATGATGACCCGCCCGGTCTCGGTCACGCCCGGAGCCGCGCCGCCGAAGGTGCCGGGCGATATCCCGGAGCCGCCCGAGATGACCGAGCCTGCCTGCGAGACCGCCGCGGAGTGCGCCGCCGCCAGCACCTCGCTCGCGCCGACAGGAAGGGCCACCGTGATCGCGATGGTGAGGCCGAAGAGCACCAGCAGCCCGCCTACCACCCGCCGCGGCAGCCGGCGGGTCGCGATCACCGCGGCCATCCCCGCCAGCGCCGCGAGCCCGAGCGCTCCGGTGGCTGGCACCAGGTCCTGGCCGCTCACCGGCACGGCCGCGGCCGGCAGCGGGCCCGCGGCAGCAGTGGTGACGTGTGCCCAGGGCTGGCGGGCCGAGAGCAGCACCACGGCCGCTCCGGCCGCGCCCGCCAGGAGTACCAGCAGGTACTCGCGCCGGGCCGGGCTGCCGGGAGGTGCCGTCGGCATCCCGGGTCACCCGGCCACGGAAGGCAGCAGCCCGGCGTCGAAGCAGGTGTCGTCGCCGGTGTGGCAGGCCCCGCCGGCCTGGTCCACCTTGACCAGCACTGCGTCGCCGTCGCAGTCAAGCGCGACCGAGCGGACCCGCTGCACGTTGCCGGAGGTCTCGCCTTTCACCCAGTACTCCTGCCGGCTGCGGGACCAGTAGGTGCAGCGGCCGGTGGTCAGCGTCCGGTGCAGCGCCTCGTCGTCCATCCAGGCCAGCATCAGCACCTCGCCGGTGTCGTACTGCTGGGCGATGGCCGCTACCAGGCCAGCGGAGTTCCGCTTGAGCCGGGCGGCGATCTGCGGGTCCAGGTTCGACGGGCGACCGGCCGGGCCGGACGGGGCGGTGGCTTCCTGGCTCATGGTCCCGATCCTAGGTTGTGCCGGCCAGCGCCCGGCCTGACCCGCGTTGCCCGGCCCGGCACCCTGCCCGGCCAGCGGCCCGGAACGGCAGCGGAACCGGCCCCGCAGCGCCCCGGCCGTCAAGGGCTGCCTAGGCGTACGATCTCCAGATGACTTACGCCCGCGCTGAGCGCCTTGCCCTGTGCGCGCTACTGGAGGAGACCGGCCCGGCCGCACCTACCCTGTGCGAGGGCTGGCGCACCGTGGACCTCGCCGCGCACCTGGTACTCAGGGAGCGGCGGCCGGATGCCGCGACGGGGGTGATCGGGGGGCCGATGGCCGGCTACACCCGGCGTGTGCAGCGCGGCCTGACCGGGCGGATGGCCTACCCGCAGCTCGTCGACGCCTTCCGGAGCGGCCCGCCCGCGCTGTCGCTGTTCCGCCTGCCCGGCATGGACGAGCGCGCGAACGTGGTCGAGTTCTTCGTGCACCACGAGGACGTCCGCCGGGCAGCCGACGGCTGGCAGCCGCGGGACCTGGCGCCGGGCCTGACGGAGGTGCTCTGGCACCGGCTGCGCGGGGCCCGGCTCTTCCTCCGCAAGGCGCCGGTCGGCGTGGAACTGGCCAGGGATGACGTCCCGCCCGGCCCGGGCCGGGGCCGGCTGCGGATCACCGCCAAGGCCAGGACCCCGGTCGTCACGGTGATCGGCAGCCCGGCGGAGCTGACCCTGTGGGCGCTCGGCCGCACCAGCGTGGCGCAGGTCCGGCTGGACGGCAGCGAGACCGCCGTCGGCAAGCTCACCGCGGCAGGCTGGCGTAGCTAGGGTGCGCCCCGCGCCGCGGGAGGCTGGCGCGGCCAGGCACGATCCAGAGCCGCAGGAGGCTGGCGCGGCCAGGCACGATCCAGCGCCGCAGGAGGCTGGCGCGGCCAGGCACGATCCAGCGCCGCAGCAGGCAAGGCCCCGGAGCCCGTACCGAGGTGCCGCGGCCGGAGGAGAGCTACCGTAACTAGAGGCCCGCGCAGGGGCCTGCCGCTATCGATGGAGGCTGCCCGTTGGACGTGCTCGGAATCGACATCGGGGGGACCGGGATCAAGGCAGCGCCGGTGGACGTGGCCAAAGGCGTGCTGACCGCCGAGCGGATCAAGGTGCCCACCCCGCACCCCGCTCACCCGGAGCCGGTGGCGGAGGCGGTCGCCGGGCTGGTCACCCAGTTCGGGTGGTCGGGCCCGGCGGGCATCACGTTCCCGGGCGTGGTGATCGACGGGGTCACGCGCACCGCCGCCAACCTGGATCCCGCCTGGCTCGGCCTGGACGCCAAGGCGCTGCTTGAGAAGGCGACCGGGCTGTCGGTCACCCTGCTCAACGACGCCGACGCGGCCGGGGTCGCCGAGGTGAGATTCGGGGCCGGGGCGGGCCAGCGCGGGACGGTGCTGATGCTGACCTTTGGTACCGGGATCGGCAGCGCCCTGTTCACCGACGGCGTGCTGGTGCCCAACACCGAATTCGGCCACATCGAGATCCGGGGCAAGGACGCGGAGAAGCGGGCCTCGGAACGGGCCCGGGTGGACCACGACCTCGGCTGGGGCGCGTGGGCCGGCCGGGTGGAGGAGTACCTCAGCCACGTGGCGGCCCTGCTGTCGCCGTCGCTGATCATCATCGGCGGCGGCGTGAGCCGGAAGTCGGACAAGTTCCTGCGGTACCTGACCGGGCTGCCGACCCGGGTCGTCCCCGCCACCCTGCACAACAACGCCGGCATCGTCGGCGCCGCCATGGCGGCCGTCCCGCCGCCAGGCCAGGCCCGCCGGTCCCCCGGGGCCTCCCGGGCCCGTGGCGCGCGCCGGCCTGCCGGAACTTCATGATCGCGGGGATTCGGTAGGCCGGCGACCCTCCTGATCCACCACCACCATGAAACGGGGGGCGCTGGCGCGGGGGCGCACCAGGTGCAGGGCGGTGGCTACGTACCCGGCGCGGATGGCGCGCCCTGCGCGGCGCCGGTCCCCCCGGCACGGGGTCAGCGGACCGGGTGGCCGGCCGCCCGCAGGGCGGCCTTGACGTCGCGGATCCGCAGCTCGCCGAAGTGAAACACGCTCGCAGCCAGCACCGCGTCGGCGCCAGCGCCAACCGCAGGCGCGAAGTGCGCTAGCTCGCCAGCGCCGCCGCTGGCGATCACCGGCACCGGCACCGCCGCCCGCACCGCCCGGATCAGCTCAAGGTCGAACCCCGACTTGGTGCCGTCGGCGTCCATCGAGTTGAGCAG
>JAIRTY010000275.1 GCA_031254715.1 Nocardiopsaceae bacterium
CACAACCACCAGGCAGGACATGGCGGCTGCCGGGCGGTGCCTGGCGTCGCCCCGCAGCCTTGCCGAGGGGCCGGCGGTGGCAGCCTTCGAGCGATCGTTCGCTGACCGGATCGGATCGCCGAACGCGGTCAGCTTCGCGGCCGGGCGGGTGGGGCTGTATGGCATCCTGCGCTGCCTGGGCATCGGCGCCGGCGACGACGTCCTGGTGCCGGTGCCGACGCACATCGTCGTGGCCAACGCGGTCCGCTACACCGGTGCCCGGCCGGTCTACGTCGACTGCGACCTCGCCAGCTACAACATCGACCTGGACCTGGCGCGGCGGCGCGTGACGCCCCGGACCAGTGCCCTGCTCGTCCAGCACACCTTCGGCATCCCGGTGGACATGGCTCAGGCACAGGCCCTGGCCGAGCGCACCGGCCTGCACCTGATCGAGGACTGCGTGCATGCCCTGGGCGCGACCTACGGCGGCAGGCGGGCGGGAACGTTCGGCCGGGCCGCGTTCTTCAGCACCGAAGAGACGAAGACGATCTCCACCACCATGGGCGGCATCGTCACCACCGGGGACGACGCGCTCGCCGGGCGGCTGCGCGAGTTCCAGCGGGCCTGCCGGGTGCCGTCGGCCGGCCAGGCGGCCCGGCAGCTGGTCAAGTTGGTCGTGTACCACGCGCTGACCGAGCCGCATGCGCATGTACTTGCCCGGGCTGCGTATGAGGCCAGCGGCCGGCATCACCCGCTGCCCCGCCCGATTGACGCGACGGAAGCCCGCGGCGAGCGCCCGGCGGACTTCACCAGGCGGCTGAGCAACGGGCAGGCCGCCGTGGGGCTGACCCAGCTGGCCGGGCTGGACGCCAACCTCACCCACCGCCGCGCTATCGCCGGGCGGTATCAGGCACTGCTCGCACCGCACGGATTCCGGCTGCCGCAACCGCCGCCGGGCGCCGGGCCGGCTTTTGTCCGGTACCCGGTGTGGGTGGACGACCGGGCAGCCGTGCAGCGTGAGCTGGCCCGCCGGGTCGTGCCGGGGACCTGGTTCACGTCGGTCCTCGAGGAGGCGGTCGATCCCCGGTGCGCCGGCTACGTCCCCGGTTCCTGTCCCCGGGCCGAGGAGGCCTCCCGGCACCTGCTGAACCTGCCCACCCATCGCCGGGTCAGCGAAGCAGACGCCGAGGAGATCGCGCGGCTGGTCATTTCCGCCCGGCGCCAGCGGGCGGGAGCGGGCAGGGCGGCCAGGCTGCCCGCTCAGGCGGTGTAGCGGTACAGCGACTCGCCGGCCAGGCGGCACAGCAGCAGCGGGCCGTGGCGGATGGCCGGCCCGAGCACCCGCCCGGCCATGCCATTGGCGGCGGCGCCCCGGCCGCGGCTTCCTCCCAGGGTCCCGTAGACCAGCGGCTGCTCCACGGCACCCCACGAGCGCTTGAAATTGCGCAGTCCCTGCTGGTCCGCGTCGGTTCGCCCGAAGTCGAACCACCGGTAGCCGCGCTCGCATGCGGTCCGGATCGCATGCCAGAAGAGCAGATGGTTCGGGCGCAGCCGCCACGCGCCCGGGTCGGAAGCACCGAACTTGTAGATCACGGTGCTGTTCCAGGCCAGGAAGACCGCGCCCGCGACGGGGACCCCGGCGGCCTCCACGAGCACGACCGACCCGAGCCCGGTGCTGACGGCCTGCTCCCACAGCAGCCGGAAGAACCGCCGCGGCTGGACCGGCACCCCCTGCCGTCGCCGGGTCTGCAGGTGCAGCCGGTAGAAGGTGCCGGCGAGGTCCTGCGGCAGCGTTGCCGAGCGCACCGTGAGGCCCTCCCGTTCCGCCCGCCGGATGCTGCGCTGCACCTGCGAGCGGTGGAAGCCCGCATAGACATGAGCCGGGTCCGGATCGAGGGGCAGCAGGTGCCTGACCGCCGGGCGGCCGCTGGCTGCCGTACCTGGCAGTGGTGCCCGCACCTCGACCTGCCGGACACCGGCGACGCCGCTCGCCCGCCGCAGCCCCGCGGCCAGCTGCTCTTCGTCCCCGCTGGCCAGCACCAGCGGCGGGCAGTAATCGGTGTACGGGAGCGACACCCACTTCGGGGTGCTGCCGAGGTGGCGTACCTCGACCACCGGCAGCCCGGACCGGATGGCACCGGACGCGTCGCTGGTGGCCAGCGCGAACGCGCGGAACCCGTAACAGCCGGCCAGCAGCGTGGCCCAGCCGGGATGGTGGAACGGCGTCGCCTCCGGATGTGCCGCCACGAAGTCGCCCCAGCGGGGATCGGTCAGCTCCAGGCTCGTGACACCGCTCATGCGCTCATCGCCGGACGGCCGGGCATGCCACAACCCTCCCCGGGAGGCCGGGGCGGGCGCAGCCCTCGTCTGGCGTAGCAGCCCTGGTCACAGTGAGGATTGCCGGCAGCCGCCTGGTGCGGTCGATTGTCTTGGTGAGGCCGCTGAACCCAGGGGGAACGGGTGTTTGAATCATCCCACCCGTTCGCTCTCTTCGATTACTTTCGCGTGCCGTATGAGCTGCGGCCGGCGCTGGGAGCTGGTGACCGGGCGGGGACTCCGGGGTCATTGCAGCGGTTGTGCCTCGCCGGCCAGCCCGGCCGCCCGCGCCGCTGGCTGCTGTGGCCCGCCGCGGGCAGGCCCGGTGCCAACGGGCATTCCCCCGGCCGGCCGGGCCGCTACCGGCTGCGCGATTTCACCTTCTTCGGGAACGTCGTGCCGGACGCCGCCGTGGCCGGCCTGCTTGGCGAGTTCGGCCGCGGCTGGCGGCCGGCCGAGCGGATCTATGACGGCGACGGCGGCCAGCGGGCCGCCGTCTGGCAGGACAACGACGGCGATGTCTTGCTGCCCTTCGATCCGGGCGATGTGATGCATGGGTTCTGGTCGGAGGGATATCAGCAGGCCGGGCATGCGGTCATGGCGCGGGGCGGCCGCACCGCGCTGCTGCGGTGCTACTACCTGGCGCGGCCGGTGCTGCCGCGCCAGGTTCAGCTCCGCCTGCGGCAGGCGTTCACCCGGGTGCAGGCGCGGTCGCTCTTCCCCCGCTGGCCACTGGAGGACAGCCTGCACGCCCTGTACGCATGGCTGTTCGGCCTGCTGGCCGAACTGGCCGGCCAGCCGGTGCCGTTCCTCGCGCCCTGGCCCGCCGGCCGGACGTGGGCGCTGGTGCTGACGCACGACGTGGAGACCGCCGCCGGATGCCAGGACATCGAGTTGCTGCGCGCCCCGGAACGGGAGCTCGGCTACCGGTCATCATGGAACTTCGTCCCGCTCCGCTACCAGGTGGCCGACGCCACCCTGCGGGCACTCCAGGCTGAGGGCTGCGAGGTGGGCGTGCACGGTCTCCGGCACGACGGGCGTGACATCGGATCGCGGCGGCTGCTCGCCAAGCGCCTCCCGGTCATGCGGGAGTACGCCGGGCGCTGGCAGGCGGCCGGCTTCCGCTCGCCGGGCACGCTGCGGCACTGGGATCTGATGCCACAGCTCGGCTTCGACTATGACTCGTCCTACAGCGACACCGACCCGTACGAGCCGCAGCCCGGGGGCTGCTGCAGCTACCTGCCGTTCTTCAACGAGCGCCTGGTCGAGCTGCCGATAACCCTGCCGCAGGACCACACCATGTTCGCGATTCTCCAGCTCGCGGACGCTGGCACGTGGATCAGCAAGGCGCAACAGCTTAGGGAGCGGCAGGGGATGG
>JAIRTY010000326.1 GCA_031254715.1 Nocardiopsaceae bacterium
CACGCAGTCGGCGACCAGCACCGCGAGCACGACTCCTGGGTCGGCGGTGACCAGGGCGTCCGCGTCCGGGACCGCGTCACCGGCGGTGACTGCGCCCCGCCCCCGGTCGGCCGCTGACACCACCCGGGCGGTGGCGCCGTGGACCTGCCGGGCGAACACGAAGTCGGCCAGGCCGGCGCCGATCGCCGTGGCCATCCGGCGCCGGTTCTCGAGCACGTCCGCCGGCTTGTCGTCGGTCTGCAGGCTGAGGTTGAGGGTCGCGTACGGGCCCTGGCCGCCGCCAGACACGCCGCCGCGGCGGGTGGTAACCATGACGTCCACCGCGAGCGGGTCGAACACCGGCCACGCCAGCACCTCGAGGCCCGCCCGGCGGCGGAACCCGGCCGCAGCCGCGGTGGTGGCTCGCGTTGTCATCGCACACACCCTAGTGCCCCTGGTCAGGCGCTGCCTCCGGACCGCCCGCCCGCGGCCGGCCGCGATCGGATCACGGTTCGACCCAGACTTTGTGGCTGTGCAGGGTGTCGTTGTATTCGCGGACCTCGCATATCTTGCCGCCGCGGACCCGCATCAGGGTGTGGTACTCGTTGTGATAGACGCGTCCGTTGCTGAGTTCGCCGTGTGATTCGACTTCCAGCGCGACGAGGTCGCCTTCAGCAATCGCGTTCTTGACAGTCATGGACAGCCCGGCTTTCAGTCGGCTTATCATGCGGGTGAACAGCCTGGCGATCTCTTCTTTCGTGTGCAATCCGGCGAGCGGGAAAAGCTCCGGCTTGCCGGCGAGCCACCAGGTGGCGTCTGCGCTGAGCAGGCCAACAGCTCCGGGGATGTCGCCCGCGCTGAAGCGGACGAAGAACTCAGCCGCGGTCTGCTTGTTGTCCTGCGTGCTCACGCCGGCCTCCTGCCCGTGCCTGGTCGCGTCCTGGCCAGCGCCCGGGCGCCGGCCAGGTGCACCGTCACGAATGCCCCGAGTTCGGATTCCAGTTCTGCCACGGTGGTGCTGCGCGCCGCCAGCTCGCCGCCGGCGAACAACAGCGCCCGCGCCAGCTGCGGAGCGGATGGCCGGAGCGCACTGTCTTCGGCCAGGACGGCCCCGAGCTGTTCCAGCAGGGCGTTCTCCGCCCGCTCGAAGAGATCGCCGGCGAGCTGCGCTTTGTGGGTGAACAAGTCCTCCGCATGGGGTGAGCTGCGTACCAGGGTGAAGGTAAGCCGGTGCTTGGCCAGCACCGCCGACAGGGCGCGCTGATCGACGGCCTCCCCCTGCGTCGCGAGAGCTTCCCCGAAGGCCCGGCTGGTCAGGTCCGCCATGCGGGAGCAGACCGCCTGGAAGAGCTCGTCCTTATTCCGGAAGCGGCTGTAGAGCGTGGCCTTGGACACCGCGGCGTCGCGGGCGACTGCCTCCATTGTCACGCCCTGGAACCCGGACTTCTTGAACAGCTCCTCGGCGGCGCGGATGATTCGCCTGTGGGCCGCGCTGCTGTCCGCTTCCCGGCTCTCCGCACGCCTGATCACTGAACGAAATTAACGGTAAACGTTCGATCCGTCAACCCCGCGCGTGACAGCAGCGATGATTGCGGAAGAAGTGAGGTGATTGCAGCGAAGCTATTGAGCGCATCCCGGAAACACGAGACCATCTGCACATATCCGGTTCATGATCGGCCGGCGACCGACCGGCCGGAAGGCGGTAGTCCATGGTCCCCCTCGCATCGGGCTTCGCCCAGCAGCTGAACCCGCTCAGCTCGACGCTGGGCAGCACGCTGGTAGCGCTCATACCCATCGCCTTACTGCTGATCCTGCTGGCCGTCGCCAAGGTGACAGCATGGCTGGCGGTCATTATCGGGGCGGTGGTCACCATCGTGATGGCCATCGCGATCTGGGGAGCCCCGGTCGGGCCGACCTTCGGCGCCTGGGGGGTCGGGGCCGCGACCGGCATCTGGGCCATCGACTGGATCACCTTCTGGGGGGTGGTGCTCTACTACACCCTGGTGGAGACGGGGGCGTTCGCCGGGTTCCAGCGCTGGCTGATCAGACAGGCCACGGCCGACATCCGGGTGCAGACCATCCTGCTGGCGTGGGCGATGGGGGCGCTGCTGGAGGGTCTGGTCGGGTTCGGGTACCCGTGGGCGGTGATCGCACCGATCCTGGTGGGCCTGGGCGTGGTGGAGATCGACGCGATCCGGGTGGCGGCCATCGCCAACAACGCCCCGGTCTCCTACGGCGCCCTGGGCGCCCCGATCATTGCGCTGGCCGCCGTCACCGGGGCCCCGCTGCTGGATCTGTCCGCTTCGATCGGCCGGATCGTGGCGGTGCTCGCCCTGCTTCCGCCGTGGATCCTCATCCTGCTGGTCACCGGCAGGCGGGGGCTGCGCGGTGCCTGGCCGCTGGCGGTGGTCGGCTCGTTCGGCTACATCATCGGCCAGTTCCCGACGTCCCAGTTCCTCGGCCCGTACCTGCCCGACATCATCGGCTCGCTGGTCTCCTTCGGCGCGCTGCTGCTGCTGCTGCGGTTCTGGCGGCCAGCGGAGACGCTGGGCTTCGGCGGGGTGCCGATCGAGCCGGGAGCGACGCCGGAGGTGGTGGCCGGCAATCCGGGCACGGGCACCCCGGACGCCGCTGGCGGCTCCGGCCTGCGCGCCGCTGCTCCCGGGTTGCTCTCGTTCGGGATCCTGATCGCCATCGTGGTAGCGGCCACCGGCCCGTGGTCGCACATCGGTGACTACACCTTCATCGCGCCAGAGGTCGACGCCATCAGCTCGCTCGGCTCCCACGATACGGTGGCGGTGATCTTCAAGTTCGCGCCTGCCATCGGCGGCACCTGGATCCTGGTCTCGTGGCTGGTGGTGCTGCTGGTACTGCGGGTGCGGGGCAGCCAGATCACCTCCGCGCTCCGCCGCAGCTGGTCCCAGATGTGGGGCGCGCTGCTGGTCGGCCCGATCATCTTCGGGCTGGCACAGGTGTTCAACTACGCCGGGATGGCGAGCACGCTGGCGTACGGGTTCTCCCGGGTGGGCACCTGGTTCATCCTGCTGGCGCCGATCCTGGGCTGGATCGGGGTGGCGCTGTCCGGCAGCAACACCTCGACCAACGCGCTGTTCGGCGGGTTCCAGTACTCGGTCGGCACCCTGCTGCACATGCCAGCGCTGCTGCTCCCGTCGCTGAACTCGACCGGTGCCGAGGTCGGCAAGCCGGTGGCGCCGCAGACCACCAGCGTGGGCGTGTCCACCAGCAGCTACGTGCGGCGGGAAGGCCTGGTGATCCGGCACAACATGGGCTGGACGCTGGTCCTGCTGGGGTGGCTGATCCTGGTCGGACTGCTCTACTGGTACGTCCTGCCGGCCGGCATGCGGCTCTAGCGATGCGCCTGTAGTCAGGGCGTGTCCGGGCCGCCCACGAGGCGGTCCAGGAATTCCGCGACCGCGCTCTCACCGGCAGAGAGCGCGGCCGCGGGGTCCTCGGCGCGCGCAATCATCATGGCGATCTCGTTGGCGGCGGCCAGCACGATGTGAGCGAAGGTGTTCCCCTGCTCGGCGAAGTAGGCCAGGGTCCGCGGGGCCTCACTGCGCAGCCGCTGCCGGAGCACGACCAGTGCCACCGGGGTGACCGGGAACCGCTGCCCGTGGCCGTCGGGCCGCGGGCCCAGCTCGCCGGGGCTGGCGAGCGCCGCCGGCCCGGCCCGGCCGAGGGCCAGCACCCGCAGGCCGGCCGCGGCCTTCTGCTCAGCCTCGGCGCGGGCCGGCTCGCCGGGTGCCAGCAGCACCTCCGGGGCCCCCAGCACCCAGCCGCCGCTGGCCGGCCCGGCGTCGGCCAGCACCGCCCCGCTCCACTTGAGCGCCGAGGAGAAGGGCACCACCTGGCTCACCCGCCAGCCGCGGCCATCCGGGCCCGCGGCCGGCGCGACCGCGATCCGGGCGGCGGCGCTCG
>JAIRTY010000352.1 GCA_031254715.1 Nocardiopsaceae bacterium
GCCGGTCAGCGACAGCCAGTCGTGCGGGGGGGAGCCCGCGGTCGCGCCGGGAAGCCACAGCCCGGAGGTGTTGGCCTCGTCCGACACGATCGCGTGCTCGGGCAGCAGCGCGCCGATCACCGCCGCCGCGCTCTCCCCGGTGAGGTCGCCGTCCGGCAGCGGCGGGCGCCCGGGCTGCTGCGGCACCGGCCCGGCGTCCGGGGCAACCACATCGGCCAGCGCCGCCAGCGCCCCCGCTGCGTCGTTATCTTCCTCGGCCAGCATTTCCACCATGCACCCCTCCGGGACCAGCAGGCTGGGCTTGCCCGGGTAGGCGAAGAAGGAGACCGGCGCCCGCGCCCCGGCCAGGATCAGCCGCTCAGTGCCTGCCAGCTGCGCGGACGCGAACTCCGCCAGGTAGGCCAGCCGTTCTACTCCCGGCAGGCCGGCCCCGCGCTCGAGCCGGGCGGGGAACGTCTCGCACAGCAGCCGGGCGCCGGTGGCCGACGCGATCCGGCTGGCGGCTTCCAGCCCCGCCCGCCGGGTGGCGGACCCGCCCAGCAGGATCGTGCAGGATTCTCCGCCGGAGAGCGCTTTGGCTGTGGAACGGATCACCTCATCCGCGACGACGGCGGGAGCGGTAACGGGAACCGGGGCGGCCGGCTCCGCGCCCTCCGACCACGAAACGTCGGCGGGCAGGATGAGCGTGGCGACGCGACCGGGTGGCGTCATGGCCACGCTGACGGCCTCGGCGGCATCGGTCGCGAGGTACTCCGTCCGCCAGGGCCGCCGCACCCACCCGGACACGCTTCCGGCCAGGGCGTCGATGTCCGACTCCAGCGGGGCGTCGAGCTCCTTGTGGTAGGTGGCGTGGTCGCCGACCACGGCCAGCAGCGGCGTCCGGGCCCGGCGCGCGTTGTGCAGGTTGGCGAGGCCGTTCGCCAGCCCGGGGCCCAGGTGCAGCAGGGCCGTGGCGGGGCGGCCGGCCATCCGGCCGTAACCGTCAGCCGCGCCGGTCGCCGTCCCCTCGAACAGGCACAGCACCCCGCGCATCGCGGGCACCGCGTCCAGGGCCGCCACGAAGTGCATCTCCGACGTGCCCGGATTGCTGAAAGCAACGGTCACGCCGGACCCAACCAGGGTTTCCATGAGCGCCTGGGCGCCGTTCACCCCAGCATCACTCCGGGGCCGAGGATGCCCTCGGGGTCGAACGCCGCCTTGATCCGCCGCATCAGGCTCACCGCCGCCGGATCGGCCAGTTCGAGGAAGTAACCCCGCTTGGCCGTCCCGACCCCGTGCTCGCCGCTGATCGCGCCGCCGCGGGCGCTGGCGGCCGCGAAGATCTCCCGCAGCGCCTGGCTGCGCTGCCCCGGGTCGGGCGCGAACAGCGCCATGTGCACGTTGCCGTCCCCGGCGTGGCCGCACCCGGTGACCAGCACGCCGTGGCGGCCGGCGATCTCTCCCGCCTCGGCGAGGAACCCGGCCATGGCTGCGCGGGGCACCACGGTGTCCACGATGTCGTCGGCACCGGCCTCCTTGGCCGCCCAGAACGCTTTCTCCCGGGCGGTGATGAGGCGGGCAGCGGCGGCGCCGGGCAGGACGTACACGTCGGCCGCCCCGGTCTCGTCCAGCAGTTCCGCAAGAGCCCCCACCCCGTCGGTTAGCCCTTGGCCGGAACGATCTTCCAGCATCACGACCAGGTATGCCTGGGCGGCGTCGCGGATCGCCGCCGGGACGCCGAGGTCGAGATCCTCCCGCTCGGTGATCGCCGCCATTGTGACCAGGTCGATGTACTCCAGGGTGAGCGGGGCCAGGCCGCTGGCCATGATCCGCGGCACGGCGCCGGTCACCTGCTCCAGCGACCCGTACGGCGCCAGCACCGTGGCCTGGTGCGGCAGCCGCGGGTACAGCCGCACGGTCGCCTCGGTCACCAGCGCCAGCGTGCCCTCCGACCCGATGATGAGCTGCGTGAGGTTGTAGCCGGTGCTGGTCTTGACGTGCATGCCGCCGGTGCGGATCACCTCGCCCGAGGCCAGCACCGCCTCTAGGCCTAGCACGTGGTTGCGGGTGACCCCGTACTTGACGGCCCGCATCCCGCCGGCGTTGGTGGCGATGGTCCCGCCCAGCGAGGCGCTCATCTCGCCCGGGTAGACCGGGTAGACCAGGCCGCGGGCGGCGGCGGCCTCGTCCAGCGCCGCCAGGGTCACGCCGGGCTGCACGACCGCGGCGTGGTTCGCGGTGTCGATCTCCAGGATCCGGTTCATCCGCTCGAACGAGACGATGATCCCGCCGTCCCGGCCCGGCACCGAGCCGCCCGACAGCCCGGTGCCCGAGCCCCGGGCGGTGATGGGCAGGCCGTGCGCGGCCGCGATCCGCATCACCTCGGCTACCTCGGCGGTGCTGCCGGGGCGGACCACGAACCCGGGCTCGGCCGCCGCCAGCCCCAGCGTCTCGTCGCGGGCGTAGCCCGCGGTGTCCGCGCCGGTCAGCACGTTGTCAGCGCCGACCGCGGCGGCCAGCAGCGATCGCACATCCGCCATGAGGGCCCTCCGAAAGTTACCGACTAGTTAAGCAGACCGGAGGGCCGGCTGAAATGAGGACCCGGGCCGCGGCTGCTGCGCAGCCGCGGCCCGGGACGCCGTCCTTACCTGATCAGGCCGGCCAGCACACCGAACTCGTTCTCACGGGAACGCCGCTCCGCTGGCTGCGGCGCGGGCGCCGGACGGCTCTCGGCCGCCGGGCGGCTCGGCGCCGCCGGCCGCTGCTCGGCCGCGCTCGGCCGGGGCGTCGTTCGCTTCGGCGCCGTTGCCTTGCTGGCCGTTCGCTTCCTCGCCGTCGCTGTCTTGCTGGCCGCCGGCTTCCTCGCCGTCGTTGTCTTGCGGCCCGCCGTGGACCGGCTCGCCGTGGACCGGCTAGCGGCGGAACGGCTGGTAGCTGAACGACTGCCGGAACGGCTGGTCGTCGAACGGCTGGTGCCGGACCGGCTGCCGCTGGCACGGCTGGTGCCGGCACGGCTACCGCCGGACCGGCTGGCCGTGGACCGGCGGGTACGGCTGGTGGTGGACCGGCTGGTGCTGGCCACGCCCGGCTGCTTGACCGCGGACATGGTCTTGGCCGCGTTCGTCAGCGCCTTCGAGGCGGTGCTCATGGCCTTGGTGGCGGTGTTCATCGCCTGCAGGGCGGTGGACATGGTGCGAGCCGAGGTGGTGGCCCTGGTGGCGGCCGACGTCATCTTGGTGGCAGCCGTGTTCACTCGCGCCGCCGCGGTCGAGACCGTCCTGGCCGCCACGGCCGGCGTCGTCCCGCTGCTGGCGGTGCTGCGCCGGGCGGCGGGACGCCGGGCCGCGCTGCCGCTCGTCCTTCTCCGGCTGCTGCTCGCCGTGCCCCGGCTGCTGCCTGCCGTTTTCCGGCCGCTGCTCGCCGTTCTCCGGCTGCTGGTACTCCGCTTGCTGCTCGCGGGTTTGCTGGCGCCCGCGGGCTTCCGAGCGGCGCTCCGGCTGGGCGCCGCGGACCGGCCGGCACGGGCTGAGCTGCGCCCAGCAGCCGTGCGGGCTGTGCTGTTCACCGGCATTGATCTCCCCCCTAGCGATCAATTACGGGAGACCTATTCCACGACTACGGGCCAGTTACACATTCAGCCGGATTTCAAGCGCAGACAGCACGCGCCAAATAGTACTTTTCAGGCCAGGAAGGATTCCCGCGCAATGCGAAAAGGAATTGCAGCTTCGGTTTAGCGGGGCGGGCGCTGTCAGCAATCCCTCAGGCCGGGACCACGGCACCCGGACCTTCGTGCGGCCTGCTGGCGAGCACGTGCTCTACCAGGGTGATCAGAACCTCCTTGGCCGAGCCGCGCTGGCGGGCGTCGCACAGCAGCATTGGCACCCGCGGGCCGAGGTCGAGCGCGACCCGCACGTCCTCGGGATCGTACCGGGCGGCGTCGTCGAAGCAGTTGATGGCGACGACGAACGGGACCTGGCGGCGCTCGAAGTAGTCCACGGACGGGAAGCAGTCACCCAGCCGCCGGGTGTCGGCCAGCACGACGGCGCCGAGCGCACCGTAGGACAACTCATCCCACATGAACCAGAACCGCTCCTGCCCGGGCGTGCCGAACAGGTACAGCACGACCTGGCCGCTGATCGTGATCCGGCCGAAGTCCATCGCCACCGTGGTCGTGGTCTTGCTGCCGACCCCGCGCAGGTCGTCATGCCCCACGCTGGCACTGGTCAGGGCCTCCTCGGTGTGCAGCGGCCGGACCTCGCTGACCGCGCCGACGAGGGTGGTCTTGCCCGCCCCGAATCCGCCCGCGATCAGGATCTTGAATGCGGCCAGCGGGGACTGCGCGGCACCGTCAGAGGGCGCGGAGCCCATGCAGTACCTCCTTGAGCAGATCGGCGCTCGGCTGCTCGTCCGCAGGCCGCTGGGGAAGCACGGTGATCCAGCCCTCCTGGGTCAGATCGGACAACAGCACCCGGACCACGCCGACCGGCAGCGCGGTGTCGGACGCCACGTCGGCGACGGTCACCGGCCGCTGGCACAGCCGGAGGATCCGCCGGTGCTCCGGGCTGAGCCCGTCCCTGCCCCCGGTCACCTGCCTGGTGGCCACCACGACCGCGATCAGGTCAAGCACCTCGCCGCCCGCGGGCGCGGTCCGGCCGCCGGTCAGAGCATACGGGCGGACGACCGGCCCTGCGCTCCGATCGAGCCACTTGTCGCCGGCTGACACGACTGGCTCAGTCCGCGAGCAGTTGCGCGGCCGGGGACCGCGGGTGCGAGGCCAGGTGCGGTCCGGCCCGCTTGACCAGCATGGCCATCTCGTAGGCGATCAGGCCCGCGTCAGCGCTGGCGGAACACAGCACGGCCAGGCAGCTGCCGTGGCCGGCCGCCGTGACGAACAGGAACGCCCGCTCGAGCTCGATGATGGTCTGGCGGACCTCGCCCGCCCCGAAGTGCTCCCCGGCGCCCCTGGCCAGGCTCTGCACACCGGCGGCGAGCGCCGACAGGTGCTCCGCGTCCTCCCGGGAGACGTTGCTGGAAGCGGCCATTGCCAGCCCGTCGCGGGACAGGATCACCGCCTGCCGGAAGTGCTCCACCCGGTCGCCGAGGTCATCGAGCAGCCAGCTGAGCTCCTGCCCCGGCGCGGCCCCGTCGCGTGAGTCCATCACTCCTCCTCGCTTCCCCCGGCATCCGGCTGGCTGTCCGGGCCGTCGGGCTGCTCCGCATCCTGCGAGTCCTCCCGGCGCCCGCGCTGCCAGCCGCTCTGCAGCGAGGCCACCAGGTCCCTGGCCTCCTCCGGCGAGCGCTCGCCGGTACCCGGCTGGCCGTCACCGTCAGCCTCGGCCGGCCGGCCCTCCCGCAGCTGCGGTGACAGGCTGGCCTGCCGCACCCGCCGCGGCAGCCCCCGGTAGGTTCCCCCGCCCGGCGGCCGTTCGAACCCATCCGGCGGGGTGCCGTCGGACGGGGTGCCGTCCGGCGCGAACCCGTCCGGCGCGGTGCCGTCAGCGCCGGCCGCGGCGTGCCGGGGCGGCGGCCCGGTGAGCGCCAGCGCCTCGCCGGCCGGTCCGCCAGCCAGCGCAGCCGGGCGGCCGGTGCCGTTCGTGTCATCCGGGACCAGGCGGGGGGCCGGGGCCGGCTCAGCCACCGGCCGCGGGGCCGGCCTGCCTGGCAGCGCAGCCGCCTCGGCGACGGGCACCACGATGTCGTTCGGCATCAGCACGATCGCCGTGGTGCCGCCGTAGGGGGAGGCACGCAGCATGACCCTGATGCCATGCCTGGCGGCCAGCTTCCCCACCACGAACAGGCCGAGCTGGTCGGCGTTGGCGAGGTCGAAGTCGGGCGGGGTGACAAGCTGCTGGTTGATCACTTCCAGCTGCGCGGGCTTGATGCCCAGGCCACGGTCGTCGATCTCCACCGCGAAGCCGTTGGCCACCCGCTCGGCCCGGACCTCCACCCGGGTTCCTGACGGCGAGAACAGGGTCGCGTTCTCGATCAGCTCGGCCAGCAGGTGGACCACGTCGGCCACGGCGGTGCCCGCCACCGCATCCTCGGCCCGGGTGAGCACGTTCACCCGCTGGTAGTCCTCTACCTCGGCGACGGCGCCCCGCACCACGTCGATGACCGGCACCGGCTCGCTCCAGGACCGCCCGGGGGCGGCCCCGGACAGGATGATCAGGCCTTCCGCGTGCCGCCGCATCCGGGTGGTGAGGTGGTCGAGCGGGAACAGGTCGGCCAGCGCGGCCGGGTCCGAGGCCTTCTGCTCGAGTGCGTCGATCAGCCGCAACTGCCGCTGCAGCAGGGACTGGTTGCGCCTGGCCAGGCTGACGAAGACCTGCCCGACGCCGCTGCGCAGGCTCGCCTCTCCCGCCGCCGCGGCCACCGCCGCCTGCTGCAGCCGGCCGATCGCGGCTGCGACCCGGCCGACCTCGGCGACCTTCGTCCGCGGCAGCGGCGCGGCTGCCTCGCCGGCCAGCGGCTGGTCCCCCTGCCGGATCCGTTCCACCAGCCGCGGCATCTCCTGCTCGGCCAGCCGCCTGGCTTCCGCCGCCAGGCCGCTGACGTCGTGTGTGAGCCGTCGCGCGAACACAGCCACCAGCAGCGCTGACAGAAGGACCACCGCCAGGCCCGCTCCCAGCAGCAACGCGAACCGGACGGCATCCTGCTGGCTGTCGCCCAGCAGGCGCCAGGGCAGCTTCCCCGAGAGCGCGCCGGCCAGCGCGAGCGCCCACAGCACCACCAGGCAGCCGACCGGCAAGCCCACCATGAGCGCAAAGGTGAACCGGATCGAGCGGCCTCCGCCTCCAGGTCCTTCCGGGCTTTCCCGGCGGAATATGCCCATATGCTCACTCCTGGATCGATTCCGGTCCGCAGCACCGCAACGGTTTGCCAGGCACCGGCACCACTAGGCCACCATCTTGGGCCATTGCAGGCTAATTGTCGTCGAGCTTCCCTAAAATCCACGTATTGCCGGGCGGCCGTCAATCGGCGGGCTTTGCCCTCATGACCTCGTTGGCCCTCGTATGGTTGGCCCGTGCCAGAGCCGCGAACTGGCTACCGGGCCGGGATCGTGCCGCCGCTGGCCGATGGATTCAGCGCCCGGCCCGAGACCGGTCCAGGCACCCCGGCCGCCGTCCTGCCGCCGGGGCACGCCCTGGTGCTGGCGGACCCGGCGCCGCCGCGGGGGCGGAGCGACACCTTGGCCGGCGGGACCGGCAAGACGCAGCTGGCTGTTTACCTCGCCGAGTCGCTCTGGCAGGCTCGCCAGATCGCCCTGCTGATATGGGTGATCGCCGCCACCCGGGCATCCGTGCAATTCGGCTTCGCGCAGGCGTTCACCGAGCTGACCGGCGCGCAGCCGGCCGGCGATGCCGAGGAGGTGGCCCACCGGTTCCTGGCCTGGCTGGCCCGGGCGGGCCAGCCGTGGCTGGTGGTGCTCGACGACCTGGCCGACCCGGCGGCCCTGGCCGGGCTGTGGCCGGACGGGCTGGACGGCCGGGTCGTGGTCACCGCCCGGCACGCAGGGACGGTGGCCGGCCGTCCCGGCGCCACGGTGTTCCCGGTCGGCGGCTTCAGCTCCCGGGAATCGCTCAGCTACCTCATGGGGCGGCTGAGCGCCGACCCGGACCAGCGGCTCGGCGCGGTGGACCTGGCCGACGAACTGGCGGGCGAGCCGCTGGCGCTGGCGCAGGCCAGCGCGACCATTGCCAGCTCGGATCTCACCTGCCGTGAGTACCGGGACCTGTTCCGCCAGCGGCGGGAGGAGATCGCCGAGCCGGGCGGGGCCGGCCCCGGCGCGCGCGCCATCACCTGGACGCTGTCGGTCGAGCACGCCGGTCAGCTCGCCCCGGGCCGGCAGGCACAGCCATGCCTCGCGCTGGCCGGCCTGCTCGACCCGCATGGCATCCCGGGCGCGGTCTTCACCACCGCGGCGGCCGGCGAGTACATCGCGTCAGGGACCGCGCTTCCTGACGGCCCGAGGCGGGCCCGGGCCGTGCTGGCGAGCCTGGAACGGGCCGGGCTGCTGACGATCGATCCCGCAAGCGAAGCGCGGACGGTCCGGGTGCATCCCGCGATCCAGTCAGCGGTCCGCGAGACCGCCGCCGATTCCAGGCACGAGCAGGCCGCCGCGGCCGCGGCCAGGGCACTGCTGGAGGCTTGGCCGGCCGGCGCCGGGCAGCCCTGGCTGGCGGATGCCTTCCGCTCCTGCGCCGGCAGCCTGCCGCGGCGGCGGGCGGCGTGCTGTGGACCGGCGGTTACCAGGCGCTGCTGTTCCGCCGCGGCCACAGCCTCGACCAGGCCCGGCTGACCCGGGCCGCCATCGCGCACTGGCGGGAGCTGACGGCAGCCTGCGAGCAGGCACTCGGACCCGGCCACCCGGACACCGTGACCGCATCCGACCGGCTGGCGGGCGCGACGCTGGCCGGCGGGCTCGGCCCCGAGGCCGTCGAGCTGTACCAGCGGGCCGTGGCCGCCAGGACCAGGGCGGCGGGACCCGATCATCCCGGCACGGTCGCGGCCCGCGCGGATCTCGGCAGCGCGCTGCTCACCGCCGGCCGGTACGACGACGCCATCGACGTGCTCGAGGACGTGCTGCAGGCGCGGGCACGAATCCTGGGGCCGGACGACCCCGGCACGCTGAAGACAACCGACGACCTGGTCGCCGCCTACCTGGCGGCCGGGCGGTACCCGGAGGCGATCAGGCTGGGCCGGCGGGCACTGACCGACCGCGAGCAGCGGCAGGGGCCGGGGCATCCGGGCACCATCGCCGCCAGGGAGACTCTCGCCAGCGCCTGCCTGGCGGCCGGCCGCCCGAAGGACGCGGTCGCGCACTACCGCCGGGCGCTGTCGGACCGGGAGCGCAGCTGCGGGCCGGACGACCCCGCCACCATCGCCACCGTCCGCGCGCTCGCTGGCGCCCATCACGCGGCGCGGCGGCTGCGGGAGGCGCTGCCGCTGTACGAGCGGGCGCTCCGCGATCTCGAGCGGGTACAGGGGCCCGATCACCCGGACACCCTCGGCGCGCGCGGCAACCTGGCCTCCGCCTATCACTCGACCGGCCGGATGGCCACCGCGCTGGAGCTCTACGAACGGAGCCGGGCCGACTGCCAGCGGGTGCTCGGCCCCTATCACCCGGACACGCTCGCCGCGCAGGCGAACCTGGCGCACGCCTGGTACGCGATGGGCCGGGGGGACGAGGCGCTCGCGCTGCTGCAGGCCACGCTGGCGGATTGCGAGCGGGTGCTGCCCCCCGGCGATCAGTTGACAACCGCGGTCAGGGAGAGCCTGGCCGCGGTGGAACGGGGCTAGATCAGCCTGTCCTACCGGACGAGCCGATCCACCCCCATTAGGACGCGCCCTGGGCCGCGATACCCGACCGTGCCTCGGCCATGGTCATCGCCCGGTCCAGGATGCCGACCGCCCTGTCGACCAGCTCCTTGTCGATGACCAGCGACGGAATGAGCTGGAACCGGTTGTAGAAGTAGCCGCCCTTCTCGAACAGCAGCCCCTCCCGCACGCAGAAGTCGAGCATCCACCCTGCTTCCTCCGCAGCAGGCTCCTTCGTGGTCCGGTCGCGCACGAACTCCAGCCCCAGGAACAGCCCTCGCGCATCAACCCAGCCCAGGATCGGGTGCCGCTCCTGCAGTGCCCGGAGCTGGTCGGCGAAGTAGTCCCCGGTCTCGGCGGCCCGCCCGACGAGGCCCTCGGCCTCGTACACGTCCAGGGTGGCGTTCGCGGCCGCGCAGGCCAGCGCGGTGGCCGCGAACGTGCCGACGTGCGCGCCCGGGCCCCAGGACGCCGCGATCTCGTCGTCGGCGATGACCGCTGATACCGGCAGCCCGCTGGCCAGGCCCTTGGAGACCAGCATCAGGTCGGGGGACACCTGCTCATGGTCACAGGCCCACATCCGGCCGGTGCGCCCCATCCCGGCCTGGATCTCATCGTCGATGAGCAGGAACCCGAACTCGTCGCACAGCTCGCGCATGCCGCGCAGGTAGCCATCGCCGGGGATGATGTAGCCGGCGCTGGCCTGCATCGGCTCCAGCAGCACGGCGGCGACGTTGGAGACGCCGGCCCGGTGCTCGGTGAACGGCGACTCCTTGCCGAGCAGCAGCCGCCGGGTGAATTCCAGGCATGCCTCGGCGCAGTGCTCCGGCGGCGCGCCCACCGGGCACCGGTACGGATAGGAGTAGGGGATCTTGGCGTGGCCGCTGTCGGCGGGCAGCACCGGGTAATGGAAGGCCCACATGCCGCCCTTGGCGGTGGTGGCCATGGTGGCGCCGGTGGTGCCGTGATAGCCGCCGTAGCCAGAGAGGATGATCGGGGCGCCGGTGTACCAGCGGGCGAGCCTGATCGCCAGTTCCGCGGCGTCGGCGCCGGTGGTCCCGAACACCACCCGGCGGCGGCGGTCACCCGGCGCCAGCGCGGCCAGCCGCGCAGCCAGCCGCTCCCGCTGCTCGCCGGGCAGGTCGAAGTAGTGCAGCAGCCGGCCGGCCTGGCCGGATACCGCCGCGGTGACCGCGGGGTGGCAGTGGCCGAGGTTCGACACCGAGAATCCGGCCAGCAGGTCGACGTACTCCTTCCCGTCGGCGTCCCAGACCAGGGCACCCTCACCGCGCACGATCGCGGGCGGGCAGCCGAACAGTGCGAAGCCGACCTGGCCGGTCGACTCGGCGCGGACGTGCTCGCGGAGGATCTCCTTGCTGCGCGGCCCGTACCCGGACGCTTCTACCCGCTCGAGCAGCTCCGCCGGGCTCGCATGGAGCCGTTCCCGCTGCGCCACCAGCCGTTCGCTAAACGCTCGCGGGTCCACTGCCTGCTCCATTAAGTCTCCTACCCCGCCGGAAGCTGGTACTTCCGCACGCCAGCCCGCCCGTCAAGCTCGAGCAATGCTCCCCGCAGGATCCCGTCCCCGTACTCGCTGCCCGGGTTGATGGCGAGGGTCCGGCCGAGCCTGACCGCGCCGCGGGATTCGTGGATGTGCCCGTGCAGCCCCAGCATCGGCTGGTGCCGTTCCAGCGCCCGCCGCACCGCCTCGGAGCCGACCGGCTCCATCACCACGGCGCCGCCCCTGACCTTGGGCTTGAGCGAGCCGTCGAGCGCCGGGGCCAGGTCGAGACCGGTCCGGGCCGGCGGGACGTGCAGGTTGAACACGGCGCGCTCGGGCCGCGCGACCCCGGCGGCCAGCTTCTCGATCCGCTGCTCCAGGTCCGCGTCGTCCATCTCCCGCGGGGTGTGCCAGGGGGTGCGATTGGACCAGCCGACGGACATCATCGTGACCCCCTCGCCCAGCTCGACGAGCTGGTCCTCGGGCTCGGTCAGCACCGGTGAGGACTGCAGGATCTCCTGCAGCTCGGGCGGATCATCGTTGCCGCACATCGCGTACAGCTTGACCCCTGTGCCCGCGAGCCGCTCCGCGGCCAGGCCGAGCCAGCGGTCGAGCGTCTCGGCCATCAGCGACAGGAAGACCCGCTGCACCGCCGCCGGGTCGTCCCAGACCTCGTCAAGCTCGGCCTCGGTGGTCCGGTAGGGATAGAAGCCCATGCCCCTGATCCGCGCCTCGGCCTGGTCGAGCTCTGCCAGGGACAGTACCTGGTCGCCGGTGAACTGCCGGATGAGGTAGCCCCCGCCGGGGGCCGCCACCACCGGGACCACGGCCTTGCCGGAGACGTCCCCGCCCATGATCAGCGTGTCGGCGCCGTAGAACTTGGCCGCGTTCAGGAACTTGCGCCAGCACACCTCCGAGCCGTGGATATCGGTGGCGAAGTACACCCGCATCGTCACCGGGTCACCTCCTCGGGGAGCTGGTACCAGCGCATCCGCCGGCCCACCCTGGCCCGCAGCCGCCACCCGCCGGTCTTCGGCGCAGCCAGCAAGCCCGCCAGTATCGCCTCGATCCGGCCTGCGATCCGCTCCCGGTCGCCGCGCGCTGCCGGGAGCGTTCCCAGCGCGGCTGCGGTGGCCCGCAGATTGTCCGTGACGGTGGTGTAAAGGCCCCAGTCGGCGCCGCAGGTCCCGGTCAGCTGGGCGAGGTTGAGCAGGCCGGGACCGTCGGTGGCGGCGGGCTCGTGGTCCCACAGCAGCATCGCGGTGTCCGCCAGGTCCTTGGCATTGACCTCGGCGATCTGCAGCTTGGTGAGGAGCAGCTCGGCGGCTGCCAGGGTCTCCGGCTCGGCCTCCAGCCTGGCCCCCAGGTCGAGCGTGTGCGACATCTCGAAGGTGTCAAGGAACACGTCGACCTGACAGCCCCCGGGGCCGTGGTAGAGCAGCCGCCGCGCGCCGTGGGTGGCGTTGAAGACCCGTGCCGGCGCGAAGCCGGTCTCCTCCAGCACCGCCCGCAGCGCGCGGGACTGCCGCCGGTGGGCCACCACATCGATGTCGGGGTAGTCGCGGCCGAGCGCCGCGCGGGCCGCCGGGGAGCTCCGCAGCCAGATGGCCACCCCGCCGATCAGCCGGACCGGGATGCCGCCGGCGGCCGCGGCGGCCACGACCGACCGCCCGGCCGCCACCATCGCCGGCTCGTTAATGTTCCGCTCATTCCGGGGGGATCTCGGCAAACGTCTGGCCGAACTGCATGCCCTGCACGCGCCGGTACAGCCGCACCCCGAGGTAGTAGACGATCCCGAGCAGCGGGGCGGTGAACGCCTCCAGCATCGGCTTGAACCCGAGCGTGCCCCCGAAGCCGGTGTGGAACGCCACGTAGATCACGAAGATCCAGGAAACCGCCGATATCGCTGCCACCAGCGTTATCACCGGGATGCCGGCCACCCGGGCGCGGGCCCAGCCAGGGCCCTGGGCATGCAGTTGCGGCCGCCGCCAGGGGGCGATCGCGGCGGAGACCGAGACGATGATGAACGCCAGCGCCATGACCGCGATCACGTTCAGCAGGTAGGCACCGAGGCCCTGGTAGATGTTGAGGTAGTTGAGCAGTTCCACGATGCAGCCGATGGTGACGGTCGCGATCACCGGGGTGTGGAAGCGATCGGACACGGTGGTCAGCTTCTCGGGCGCCAGCCGGTCGAAGGACCAGGCGAACATGTTCCTGGTGCCGAGCATGAACCCGGTCGGCGTCCACCACAGGATCGCCAGCACGAAGCACAGCGCGATGAACACCAGCAGCCATTGCGGCCCCGGCAGGAAGTTGACCAGCGCGGGCAGGTAGGGGAAGAACCCCAGGTGCCAGTGGGCCGAGCCGCCGCCCAGGCCCATGAACACGGCCGCGCCGAAGAAGTTGAAGCCGAAGTACTTGTAGATCAGGCTGACGCCCACCACGTAGCCGATGGCCGCGAAGAGCAGGCCGCCCAGGATCGAGGTGGTGGCGGTCCGGCGGACGTTGCGGATCTCACCCGCGAAGTACCCGGTCCACTGGAAGCCCGTATAGACCTGGAACGAGTAGATCATCCCGAACAGGGTGGCTCCCCAGCCGATGCCGCCCGCGGCGCTGAAACCGAGGTGCCGGGCCTGCGAGACGATGCCGGTGTAGGTCGCCCCGGAGCCGGCGTTCCAGGCCGACACGAAATGCCCGTGGCTGCCGACGGCCATGGCCACCAGCCAGGCGATGATGCCGACCCAGACCACGACGAAGGTGATCATCATGTACCGGGCGACGACCCGCACGCCGAAGATCATCAAGACCGTGAACAGGATCGTCAGCGCGGTCGCGATCAGCATCATCTCGCCGTTGCCCGGTGCGGTGAGCCACGCCCCGTGCCAGCCGCCCACGAACGCGGCCGCCGGGCCCATGACCGACAGCATGTAGGTGAAGTTGAACGCGATCCAGGTCAGGAACACGAAGGTGAGGGAGAAGTTGGTGAAGAAACCGAAGAAGGGGCTGAGGGTCCTGGATACCCAGACGTAGTCGCCCCCGGACCGGGGCATGATCACCGTGTAGTACAGGTAGACCAGCCCGCAGGTTGCCACCAGCGGGGTGGCCAGCAGGAACGACAGCAGCATGTTCGCGTGCGGCCAGAAGGTGGGCGTGAACGCCATTACCTCGGTGATGCCGACGGGAATCAGCACCGCCGAGAAGACCAGGTTGAAGGCGTCAAACGCGCTGAGTTCCCGGACCAGGCCGGTCGCGTTCCGTACGAAGAGGTTCCGGCTTCCGCCCGGCGGCTGCGAGCCCGCCCGGGCTCCGATCGTCGTCACGCGCGTCCCTCCCGCGGTCGTTAAGCCCTGCCCAGAGTGTCCGGCAGCGCCATTGGCACGTCAATGCGTCATCTTTGGCGCTAACTGCCATTGGGCATGATCAAGCCGCCGTATCGTTAGCCGAGCAATCAGTCAGGCTCAGCGGAGGTCCGGTGCTGGGGAATATCGGCCATGGTGCGGCAGCCCCGGGCGGCCTGGCGCCAGCCTCGCCGCAGGCCGGAGCCGGCCCCAGGCCGGGCGGCTTCCCGGTCCGCTCGGGAGCGGTGCCGCCGCTGGCGGACTGCTTCAGCGCCCGGCCCGAGACGGGGCCTGGCACCGCCCGCTCGGTGCTGGGACCAGGGCAGGCCATGGCGCTCACCGGGCCAGGCTCACCGCCGGGCCAGCGGCACGATTGGCCGGGCGGCACCGGCAAGACACAGCTGGCCGCCTTCCTCGCCGAGTCCCTGTGGCGCAGCCGCGAGCTCGACCTGCTGGTCTGGGCGACGGCAAGCCGCCGGGCGTCGGTTCAGCTCAGTTTCGCCCGGGCACTCGGCGAGCTGACCGGCAGCGAGCCGGGCGGCGATGCGGGGGAAGCCGCTGATCGCTTCGTCACCTGGCTGGCCCAGGCCGACCGGCCGTGGCTGGTTGTCCTGGACGACCTGGCCGACCCGGCGGACCTGACCGGGCTGTGGCCGACGGGGCCAGCGGGCCGGGTGATCGTCACGGCCCAGGAGCCGGCGCTGCTCCCGGAGCGGGCCGGATCGACGGTCTGCCCGGTCGGCACGTTCAGTTCCCGGGAGGCGCTGACCTACCTGATGGGACGGCTGAGCGCCGACCCGGACCAGCGGATCGGCGCCGTGGACCTGGTCGACGACCTGGCCGGCGAGCCGCTGGCGCTGGCGCAGGCCAGCGCCACCATCATGAACTCCGAACTCACCTGCCGGGATTACCGCATCCTCTTTGCCCGCAGATGGGAACAACTCGCCGAAACGACCGGTGCCGAGCCCTCGGCCAAGGCGGTCACCTGGACGCTCTCGGTCGAGCACTCCGACCGGCTGACGCCGGGCGGACGGGCACAGCCGTGCCTCGCGCTGGCCGGGCTGCTGGACAGTCACGGCATCCCGGGCGCCGTGTTCACGACCCAGGCCGCGTGCGAGTACATCGCGGCAGACCGGCCGGCGGCTCCTGTCGATCCCAGCCGGGTCCGCGCCGCGCTGGTGAGCCTTGAGCGCACCGGGCTGCTGACGATCGATGCCGCGAGCGCGGCCCGATCGGTCCGCGTCCACCAGGCGGTGCAGGCGGCGGTCAGGTGGGCCACCCCGGACGCCATGCGGGAGCAGGCGGCGCGGGCCGCCGCGAAGGCGCTCGTGGAGGCGTGGCCGGCCGACGGCGCGGAGCCCGGGCTGTCGGAGGCGCTCCGGTCATGCGCGGACAGCCTGGCGGGCGAGGCTGGTGACTCGCTCTGGTCCAGCGGTGCGCATGCGCTGCTGTTCCAGCTCGGCCGGAGCCTGGACAGCGCCCGCCTGACCGGGCCCGCCATCGCCCACTGGCGGGAGCTGGCCGAGGTCAGCGAGCGGGTGCTGGGGCCGGACCACCCGGACTCGGTGCTGGCCGCTGACCGGCTGGCCAGCGCTTCGCTGACGGGCGGGCTGGGCCCGGAGGCGGTCTCCCTCTACCAGCGGACCCTGCAGAGCCGGGCCGACACGCTGGGATCCGACCATCCCAGCACCATCGCCGTCCGGGCCGATCTGGGCAGCGCGCTGCTCGCCGCCGGCCGTATCGCCGAGGCCATTCCCGTCCTCGAGGAAGTCCTCAACATCCGCTCGCGGATCCAGGGCCCGGCCGATCCCGCCACCCTCGCGGTGCAGGACGACCTGACCGCCGCGTACCACGAGGGCGGCCGGTACCCGGAGGCGATCCGGATGGGCCGGCGCACGCTGCTCGACCGGGAGCGGGAACAGGGGCCGGATCATCCGGACACCATCGCCGCCCGGGAGCGGCTGGCCAGC
>JAIRTY010000394.1 GCA_031254715.1 Nocardiopsaceae bacterium
CTGGCCGGGCCGCATCAGGACGCCTTCGTTGAAGGTGTCGCCGTACAGGTCCTTCCTGGCGGCGGTGACCGGGAACCGCGCGGCGGGGGCGGTAGCCGGCACCGGGCGCCGCCCGTACATCGCCCAGGCCAGTGCTATCGCCACCACCACCAGCGCCAGCGCCGCGATGCCGGAAGCGGTGAACACGGCGGGCTCTGGCGGCACCGCCCCGGTCACCGGCCCGAGGAAGTGCGCCAGCCGGTCCCCGAGGATCTCGAAGGCGCCGAAGCCGAGGGCGCCGATCGCGAGCAGGATCATCGGCGAGGTCATCACCGGCGGCACCTCATGCGGATGTGCCTTCTCATCCCACCGGCGCTCCCCGGCGAAGGTCATGAACATCACCCGGGTCATGTAGAACGCGGTGAGGCCGGCCCCGATCAGCGCCGCCATGCCGAGGATCCAGCCCGAGGTGCCGCCGTGCCGGAATGCCGCGTCAATGACCGTGTCCTTGGCGAAGAACCCGGACAGCGGCGGGATGCCGATGATCGCCAGGTAACTGATGCCGAAGGTGACGAAGGTGACCGGCATGATCGTGCGCAGCCCGCCCAGGCGGCGCATGTCCACCTCGTCGTCCATCTCGTGCTTGACCGAGCCCGCCCCGAGGAAGAGGCCGGCCTTGAAGAAGCCGTGCGCGAGCAGCAGCGCGATCGCGAACGGGTACCCGGCCGGGCCGAGCCCGGCCGCCAGCATCATGTAGCCGATCTGGCTCATGGTGGACCCGGCCAGCGCCTTCTTGATGTCGTCCTTGGCACAGCTGATGATCGCGCCGAACAGCAGGGTGACGGCGCCCACGATCGCAACCGCAAGCTGCGCGTCAGGGGCGAGGTTGAAGATCGGGCCGGACCGGACGATCAGGTAGACGCCCGCGGTGACCATGGTCGCGGCATGGATCAGCGCGGAGACCGGAGTCGGGCCCTCCATCGCGTCCAGCAGCCACGCCTGCAGCGGCACCTGCGCGGACTTGCCGCAGGCGCCGAGCAGCATCAGCAGCCCGAGTGCGGTAGTCACGCCCTGGCCCGCCTTGCCCGCCTGCCCGAACACGCCGCTGAAGGTCACCGTGCCGAAGGTGGCGAACATCAGCATGATCGCCACCGACAGCCCGGCGTCACCGACCCGGTTCATGATGAACGCCTTGGTGCCGGCGGTCGCGGCGACCGGCTTACTGAACCAGAAGCCGATGAGCAGGTAGGAGGTCAGGCCCACGCCTTCCCAGCCCGCGTAGAGGACCAGGTAGTTGCCGGCCAGCACCAGCAGCAGCATCGAGGCCACGAACAGGTTCATGTAGCCGAAGAAGCGGCGCCGGTCCGGGTCGTGCGACATGTAGCCGACCGCGAAGATGTGGATCAGCGAACCGACCCCCGTGATCAGCAGCACGAAGCAGATCGACAGCGGGTCGAGCCGCAGGTCCAGCGGGACCTGGAAGCCCGCCACGTGGATCCAGGTGAACACCGTGACGGTCCTGGCCCGCTGGCCGGCCGGGTAGCCGAGCATCACCGCGAAGGCGATCAGCCCGTAGACGAAGGCCGCCAGCGGCATGGCCACGCCGACCAGGTGACCCCAGCGGTTCGTCCGCTTGCCGCCGAGCAGCAGGATGACGGCACCGGCCACCGGGAACGCCAGCAGCAGCCACGCGGCGCGCTGCACGCCTGCCGCGGGCAGGGCGGTCAGGGCAGCCGCCCCGGACGCGGGCATGCCCGCGAGATTGCCTGTCACAATCGCTCCTACCACTTCAGCAGGTTGGCGTCGTCGACCGACGCAGACCTGCGGGCACGGAAGATCGCCATCAGGATCGCCAGGCCGACCACGACTTCGGCGGCGGCGACCACCATCACGAAGAACGCGATGACCTGCCCGTCGAGGTTGCCGTGCAGCCGGGCGAACGCCACGAACGCCAGGTTCACCGCGTTGAGCATGAGCTCGATGCACATGAAGACGACCAGCGCGTTACGCCGGACCAGCACGCCGACCCCGCCGATCACGAACAGGATCACGGCCAGCGCGACGAATGCTGCCGGGCTCACCGCTGCTCATCCTCCTCATCGCCCGCCGGCCCGGCAGGCGTGGTGACCTGCTCCTGTCTGCCCGCGCCCGGCAGGGCCGGCGGTTCCGGCTCGGTGCGGACCGGCCGGCGGGCGATGACCGGGCTGACCGACAGTTCGGACGGGGTGCCGTCCGGCAGCAGGGCGGGCATGTCGACGGCGTCGTGCTGCGCGTAGACCCCGGGCCCGGGCAGCGGCGTCGGGTGGGTGCCGGTGACCCGCAGCCGGGAGGCTTCCCGCTGGGTCTGCTTGGGCCTGGTCCGCTCCCGGTGGGCGAGCACCATGCCGCCCAGGGCGGCGGTGATGAGCAGGGCGCTGGTCGCCTCGAACGCGAACACGTACCGGCCGAAGATGAGCGCCGCCAGCCGCTGCACGTTGCCGGCCCCGTAGCCCGGGCCTGCGGCGGCGGCAGACCCGATGGCGGCGTGCCCGACCATCAGGCTGAGCAGCACCAGCAGCGCGATCCCGGCGATCCCGGCGGCCAGCCGCTGGCCCCGGATGGTCTCCCGCATGGAGTCAGCTGAGCTCACGCCGACGATCATGAGCACGAACAGGAACAGCATCAGCACCGCGCCGGTGTACACGATCACCTGGACGAACGCCAGGAACGGCGCGCCCTGCAGCGCGTACAGCACCGCCAGCGAGAGCATGACCACGGCGAGCAGCACCGCGCAGTAGACCGCGTGCCGGGCCAGGATCATCCCGAGCGCGGCCACCACCGCCAGGATCGCGAGCACCCAGAACACGGTCTCCTGGGTGACCAGCGCCACGTGGGTGATGGCCAGCACCCCGTCCGGCCTCACTGCGCGCCGCGCAGGTAGTAATCACGCTCGGTGCTGCCCAGGCGCATCGGGTGGGGCGGCGTCTCCATCCCCTCCGCCAGCGGCGCCAGCAGCTCTTCCTTGGTCCAGATCAGGCTCTCCCGGCTGTCATCGGCCAGCTCGTAGTCGTTGGTCATGGTCAGCGCCCGGGTCGGGCACGCCTCGACGCACAGGCCGCACAGGATGCAGCGCAGGTAGTTGATCTGGTAGACGTGACCGTAGCGCTCGCCCGGCGAGTACCTCTCGTCTGGCTGGTTATCCCGGCCCTCGACGTAGATCGCGTCGGCCGGGCACGCCCATGCGCACAACTCGCAGCCGATGCACTTCTCGAGCCCGTCCGGCCACCGGTTGAGCTGGTGGCGGCCGTGGAACCGGGCCGCGGTGGGGTTCTTCTGCTCCGGATACTCAACGGTGTCGACCTTCTTGAACATCTGCCGGAAGGTGACGCCGAAGCCCTTCACGGGGCCTAGAAACTCAGGCACCGGTGACCTCCTTGACCGGGCCGCCCCCGGCGGCTCCGGACTCGCTCGGGTCGCGGGCGGGAGCTTCCCCGCCCGTGAGGGCACGCGAGGCGCCCGCGGACATGGTCACGCCGACGCCGTGGTAGTGCGGCGCGTCCAGCGGCGGCACCGGGAAAGCCGGGCCCGGTCCCCCCGGGCCAACACGCCCCGCAGCGGGGGTTTCCCCGGCGGCGGGCTCGCCGTCCGCAGCCCCGGCCTCCGCGTCCTGCCGGCGGCGTTCCAGCGCCATATCCCCCCGCCAGGCCCGCGCCATCAGCACCACCACGCTCGCCCCGGCCAACGATACCGAGGAGTTAGTCGGTTACAAGTGACAGTCTAAGAAATGCACCTTTAAAAACATATTACACCCCATAGTTGTGTAGGATTGTACAAGATCAGCCACCATATACCGATCGTCTTCTGCCTTTTGATTTTCCAAAAAATTGGTAGTGACATTTTTGAATGATTTCCATGCTGCTTTTTCAGATTCCCCTTAGCTGGTCTTCTAATTTTACGACCGGTATTAACTCTCTTATTTGAGGTCCAACTAATACCCCTTCTTTGAATTTAAGCTCGTTTATCCTGGGAAACATCCTTTTCAAATACTTAAATCTAGCGCTATTTTGATCCAGTGCCTTGACGGGATTTTTTATTAGTCCAAGTTTTGTGTGCGAAGGAGGTAAATACACTTTTTTAGGGTTTTATTATTGGAGTATTTACTACATCTGTCTG
>JAIRTY010000396.1 GCA_031254715.1 Nocardiopsaceae bacterium
GCATCCCCAGCTCCACCCCGCAGCCGTCCCGGCCCCGGCCGGTCCAGCGCGGCCCGGCCCGGATCGAGCTGCGCGACGTGCACTTCAGCTACGGGCCAGCCGCGGGCGAGGCCCTGACCGGGATCGATCTGACCATCGCCCCCGGCGAGACGGTAGCGCTGGTGGGGCAGACCGGCGCCGGGAAGTCCACGCTGGTGAAGCTGGTCGCGCGGTTCTACGACGTGACGGCCGGAGCCGTCCTGGTCAACGGCACCGATATCCGCGACTACGACCTGGCCAGCTACCGGCAGCGGCTGGGGGTGGTCCCGCAGGAGCCGTACCTGTCCGCCGGGACGATCGCCGAGGCGATCGCCTACGGCCGGCCCGGTGCCACCGCCGCCGAGGTGGAGGCGGCCGCGCGGGCGGTCGGCGCCGCGCCCGCGATCGCCGCCCTGGGCGGGTTCGGCCACCCGGTGGCCGAGCGCGGCCGCAACCTGTCCGCTGGCCAGCGCCAGCTCGTCGCACTGGCCCGGGCCTACCTGGTGGACCCCGACATCCTGCTGCTCGACGAGGCCACTGCGGCGCTCGACCTGGTCAGCGAGGCGGCGGTGACCGAGGCCACCCGCCGCCTGGCGGCCCGGCGCACCACGCTGGTGGTCGCGCACCGGCTCAGCACTGCCGCCCGGGCCGACCGGATCGTGGTGATGGCGGGCGGCCGGATCAGCGAGACCGGCACGCACGCCGAGCTGGCCGCCGCCGGAGGCACGTACGCCGCCCTCTGGGCGGCCTTCACCGGGACAGCCGAGCGTGCCGCCTGAGCCCGCGGGCATGCCCTAGGCTCTGCTCATGCCCAGTGACGTGACTGGCGGGCTCGCCGTCACCCGGGAGGCGATTGCGTCGGTCGCGCCGCTGCTGCGGCCGCATCTGCGCCGGACCCCGGTGGCACCGGCCGACCTGGCCGATTTCGGGCTGCCGCCCGGGCCGCTGCTGCTGAAGCTGGAGCAGCTGCAGCACAGCGGCTCGTTCAAAGCCCGGGGCGCGTTCGCGAACCTGCTGCTGCGTGAGGTGCCAGCGGCCGGAGTGGTGGCGGCATCGGGAGGCAACCACGGGGCCGCGGTCGCCTACGCCGCCCGCGCCTTGGGCGTGCCGGCCCGGATCTTCGTGCCCACGGTCTCGTCCCCTGCCAAGATCTCCCGCATCCGCGGCTACGGCGCAGAACTCGAGGTGGGCGGGGACACCTACCACGAGGCCCTGGCCGCCAGCCAGGCCTGGGCGGCCGGCTCCGGCGCGCTGGAGGTGCCGGCCTTCGATCAGCCCGAGACCATGCTCGGCGCCGGGACCCTGGGCCTGGAGCTGCTGGAGCAGGCACCGGCCGCGACGACCGTGCTGGCGAGCGTGGGCGGCGGAGGCCTGCTCGGCGGGATCACCGCTGCCGTCGCCGGGCGGATGACGGTGATCGGGGTGGAGCCCGACGGCGCTCCGACTCTCACCCGGGCACTGGCCGCTGGCGCGCCGGCCGATGCCGAGACGGGGAGCATCGCCGTCGACTCGCTGGCCCCGCGCCGGATCGGCGAGCACACCTTCGCGGTGCTGGCGGGCCAGGTCCGGGACGTGATCCTGGTCAGCGACGACGACATCCGGCACGCGCTGGCCGCGCTGTGGGAGACGATGCGGGTGGTCAGCGAGCCGGGCGGATGCGCGGCGCTGGCCGCGCTGCTGTCGGGACGCTACCGGCCGGCCCCGGACGAGACCGTCGCCGTGGTCATCAGCGGCGCCAATACCACCGCGGTCGGCTTCCGGCACTGATCGGCCGGGTAAGCGCGCCCGGGCCGCCCGGCCCGGTGTCCCGGGTAGCGAGAGGGCGCGGCGGGCCGCTCCCATGGGGGAGGTGAACGGCCCGCCGCGCCGTGGCCACCCGCGCTGTGCGCGACGGGATTGCGCGGGTGGAAACCGGCGCCGCTGCAGGCGGCGGCCGGTGGTCTAGGAGCTGGAGTCGGTCGAGTTCGAAGTCGGAAGCGTGCTCGGCCTGCCCTTCCCCCTCCCGTGCGAGGATGCGGTAGCCGTCGGCGTGGCCGACGGCGTGGCGGATGCGGATGACGTGGGTGACGGCGACGGCTTGCCGTGGCTGTCCGCCCGTGCCGACGCCTTGCCGGGCGGATGTGACGACCGATGGGACGGCTGGTGCGAGGCCTGCTGGCCCGGGGGCGAGGTCCCGGGGTGGGTCACCGTCGCGCAGTAAGCGGCGATGTTGGCCCGCCCGCCGGCCGCGACGGCCAGCCTGCGGAAGGCCGCCGACTGCTGCGGGCCCGACCCGTGCACCACCGCGTGCCGGTAGGCGGTGCACAGCCCGTGCCAGGACGTCGGGCCGTTGGGGTCCGGGCTGGATGGCTCGGCGGCGTGCCGGCCCGGGGTGTGGCTGGCGGCCGGCGCAGGCGCCCCGAGTGCGGTGTGGGCGATCCGCTGGGCGGGAGCGGGTAGTGCCCCCGCGTAGGCGGCGGTGGCGAAGCCGCCCAGGGTGATCGCGGCGGCAATGAAGGCGGCGGCGGCCCGGGCGCTGCGGAGCGGGGACTGCCAGCCGCGCCGGGCATGCCGCCCCGGGCCCGGGAACGGCACCGGCAGGCTGGCCTGCCCCCGGAACACCGCCATCGCCTGCTCCTGGGCGGCCAGCTCGGCGGGCTCCGGAGCCGAGGTGAGCGCGCCGAGCAGCTCGGCGACCGGCTGCAGTTCGGGGACAGCCGCGAGGGGCCGGCTCCCGCGCAGCAGCGCGTCCAGGGCCTCGTCAGGGACGGGCCCTGGCCCTGGGTGCTGCGACAGCGGGAAGTTCGGCATCTCGTCGTCCGGAACGTCGCGGCCGGTCATTGCGTTACACCCGCTCCGGCGAGCAGCTCGGCCAGGCGCCGTAGCCCCCGGTGGGCAGCCACCCGGACGGCGCCGGGGCTGCGCCCCACCAGCCGGCCCACCGTCTCGTAATCCAGCCCGCCCACCACCCGGAGCATGATCACCTCAGCCTGCAGCGGGGGCAGGGCAGCTACCGCCGCGACCGCCTCCCGGCTGCTGATGTTCGCCAGGGCAAGGTCGGCGGTGTCGGCAAGACCAGGCAGCTGGGCCGCCACCATGTCGTCCAGCGGCGTCTCCGGCCGCCTGGCCCGCCGCCTCCCCTCATCGGCCACCCGGCGCCGGGCGGTGGTGAACAGCCAGGCCCGCCAGGCCGCCTCGTCCCCCCGGAAGCCGGCCAGTCCCCGCACCACGGTCACCCAGGTCTCGGCCGCCACGTCCTCCACCGAGTCCGGTGCCACCACCCGCAGATAGCGCAGCAGGGCTGGGTTGCAGTCCCGCCACAGCACCGCGAAAGCCGCCTCGCTGCCGTCCTGCGCGGCGGCCAGCACACCGGGAAAATCCGCGCCGATCACAGCCCTGAGTCTCGGCGCTGGTCGTGGCCAGCCGCAGCGAAACGGTCAATCCCAGCTAAACGACTATCTGCCGCCAATGTCCTCGCTCCAGACCTGCGGGAACCGCTGCTGAAACTCCCGCATCAGGGCAACACAGCGCTCGTCATCGAGCAGCACCACCTCGACTCCCCGCGAGGTCAGGAAATCAAGGTCGCCGGCGAAGCTGCGGGCCTCCCCCACCACCACCCGGGGGATCTGGAACAGCAGCACCGCACCGGAGCAGAGCTGGCACGGGGACAGCGTGGTGTACAGGGTCATGGCCCGGTAGGACGGCTGCCGTCCGGCGTTGCGAAGGCACGCGATCTCGCCGTGGGCGATCGGGTCACCGCGCTGGACCCGCTCGTTGTGCCCGGCGGCCACCAGCCGGCCGTCTTCAGCCAGCGCGGCCCCCACCGGGATGCCGCCCTCGGCCAGGCTGGCGCTGGCCCGCTCGAGTGCCACGTCCATCAGCGCGCGATCGGCAGCGGCGGGCCCGCCGGAACTCATGCCCTCTGAACTCATGCCCCCACTATCGCAATGTCAGCCCGGGGGGACGACCCCCCAGACCCCC
>JAIRTY010000511.1 GCA_031254715.1 Nocardiopsaceae bacterium
CGGCTCGGCGGCAGTGGCCAGGCCAGGCCCTCCTCCACCAGGGTGTGCAGCAGCCGCCGGGCCGTCCGCGGGGTCACGCCCAGCAGCCGCCCGGCCGTCTCGGCGTCCACCACCAGCGCGCCCTCCACCGACGAGAGCTTGTCGGCCAGCCGGGCCAGCACCTCCTGGCCGCGGGGCTTGCCACCGGAATCGGGGACCGGCTGCCGTGGCGCCGGCAGCAGCGCGTGCCCGTCCCGGTCGAGCGCGAACCCCCGGCCGCCGGGGCCCGCGTGCGAGCGCGCGAGCGCCGCCCGGGCATGAGCCTCGGCGTCCTGGGCGGTCCGGCCCAGTCCCACCCCCACCTCGATGGTGAGGCCGAGCTCGGCCCGGGCGCGGTCGGCGAACGGGGGTGCCCGGAACCCGTCGGTCGCCGCCGCCAGCGACCCGCGGGTGGCGGTGACCAGGAACGAATGATCCCCCACCGGGCTCACCGTCGCCTGCATCCGCTGCGTCTCCTGCAGCAGGTAGCGGTGCACGGTCAGCCGCAGCTCCTCCCGCGAATGCCGGGGCGCGCCCCGGCGCGGGGTCTCCCGCAGCGTGGGGACCTCCACCACGGCCACGGCCAGCTGCGCCTCCTCCAGCCGCCGCTGGCCGCCCAGCAGGGTCGCCGTGCGGAGGGCGGCCCGGATCGCGTACCCGGTCGGGCTGACGGTGAGGGCGGGCACCCCGGCCCCCGCCAGCCGCTGCGCCACCGACTCCAGGCAGGTGATGGCCACCGACGTCTGGCCGCGCTGCCACAGCCGCTCGTGGAAGGCGGCCAGGGTGGCCGCGCTGGCCGGGTCCTCCCGCACGTGCACGCCGGTGACCGGCAGCCCCAGCTCGGTGAAGGCGTCCTCGATGTCGGTGCGGCTGATCACGTCCACGCTGGCGCGGGCCAGGTCGAGCGAGGTGTCCTGGCCGGCCCGCAGCAAGGTCGCGTACAGCGCGCTCCCGCTCAGCGGGATCCAGGTGGCCGGCCCGCGGATCGTCCCCGCCCGCCGCGCGTATTCATACGGCACCCGGCTGGCGAACAGGCAGGCGTCGACCGATGAGCCCAGCCGCAGCACCTTGTCCGCCGCTTCCTGTTCGTTCCGGTAGGCGGCGCCGACCAGCCGCCGGGCCGGCCCGGTACCCCCGGCCGGCAGGGCCGGCTGCCACTCGCCCGGCACCGCCGGGCCCGCGGTCCCGGCCGTGGCGGCGCCCGAGAGCATGACCCGCTCCACGAGATCATGTGGGCCGATGATGCCGATCGTGAGTTCCGGCGAGGCCTGGCGCTGGGTGGTCATGGCTGCCCGGCCCCTGGCTGACGCGCCCTGAACGCCGGTTGCCTGCGGCCCGCCGGGCCGCAGGCAACCGCTCGTGACTGCGCTAAGCCTCCGCGCCTGCTGCGGGGACCGACGTGCCTGTGCTCATGGCTCACTATGTGACCTTACGCTGCGCCATCGGTTCGAAGTATTGGGTGACTAACGAGGATGTAACCGCATAGTAGACGGGACAAGCCGGTGTGGCGCGTTGCGGGTGAAGGCAACAGGGTAGCCCAGACCAGCGCCAGCGCGGCCGTTGCCGCAAACCGCGCCCGCTACCTGCCGGTTCGCCGGCGCTGTGGCCGGGCCTCGCCGGAGAACGCCGTCAGCCGCTCTCCTCGGCCGTGATGTCGGCCCCGAGTGCCGACAGCCGCCCGGCGATGTCCGCGTGTCCCCGGTCGATCAGGTATCCGGGCGAGACGACCGTCTCGCCCTCCGCGCACAGTCCAGCCAGCACCAGCGCAATCCCGGTGCGCAGGTCATGCGCCTCCACCTTGGTGCCCCTGAGCGACCGCGGACCGTGCACGACCACCTTGTCGCCATCCACGTCGATCTTCGCGCCCATCTTGGCGAGCTCGCCGACCAGCGTGTAGCGGCTGTCGTAGATGGTTTCCCTGATGTAGCTCATCCCGTCGGCCTGGCAGCTCAGGGTCATGATCGGCGATTGCAGGTCGGTCGCGAAGCCCGGGTACGGGGAGGTGATCACGTTGATCGGCCGCAGCGGCCGGTCCCGGCGGACCTGGAGCACCGCGCCGTTGGAGGCGAACTCAACGCCCATCTGCTCCAGCTTCCAGCGGGCCACCCCGAAGTGGTCGATGTTGGCCCCGACCAGGCTCAGCTCGCCGCCGGTGATGGCGGCGGCCATGGCGAACGCCGCGGCGTCGATCCGGTCCGCCATCACCGTGTGCTCGGTGGGCGTCAGCTTCCCGACCCCCCGGACGGTGATGAAGCCGGTACCGCCGCCGCTGATCTGGGCCCCCATCTTGCCCAGGAACTCGATGACGTCGAGCACCTCCGGCTCGAGCGCGGCGTTGTCGATCACGGTGGTGCCGGGCGCCATTGACGCCGCCATGATGAGGTTCTCGGTGCCGGTGTGGGAGGGGGTGTCGAGGTACAGGTGAGCGCCCTGCATCTTGCCGGCCTTGATAGAGATCTTGTCGCCGGCCTCGTCCACCGTGGCGCCGAGCCGGGCGAAGCCCCGGTAGTGGAAGTCGAGGTTGCGGCTGCCCAGGTTGCAGCCGCCGACGCCCTCTATGACCGCTTCCCCCAGCCGGTGCAGCAGCGCCGGGACGAACAGCACCGACCCCCGGAACCGGCGCGCGATCTCGGCCGGAAGCACCGGGCTGTTCAGCCCGGATGCATCGACCACCAGGATCCGTTCCGCCTCGTGGAACTTGACCACCGCCCCGACCGCCTGCGCCAGTTCGACCGCCCGGCGGACGTCCTCGATCGGCGGCACGTTCCTCAGCACGGTCCTGCCCTCGGCGGCGAGCAGAGAGGCAGCGATCATCTTGAGAGCGGCGTTCTTGGCGCCCTGGACGAATACGGTGCCCTGCAGCGGGGCTCCGCCTCGCACGCGGTAGCAGGTCTCGGGGCCAACGGTCATGAGGAGGGAGCTCCTGTTCGTCGGATGCTTGGTTGGGCGACCCGGGCCGGAGCCGCAGGCCCCCGGCCGGTTCCGGACCAGCCGCTGGGCTCGTGGCGGGGAAATGGCGTGCCACGCGCAAGGCCAGTATTCCACTGGCGACCAGGTCTGCGTGTCATGGCGGGTAGGTGAATGCCAGGCCGGTGCCGGCCGGCTCCTGCTCCGCCCGTCATCTTCCCTGGTGGGCTGAGGGTTCTGGGGCGCCGCATCGGCCTGAGGTTAGCAGCCGCGGCTGTGAGCGGCGGGACTGGCGTGATCTGTGTGGCCGCCATGGGTCAGGACAGCTTTTCCAGCCGGTCGAACACGACGCCGAGCCGGGCGACGTACCGCTCGGGCCGGCAGGCCTCGGCCAGCCGCGCCTCGTCAAGCTCCTGGCCGCTGGCCGCCGCCTCGGCGCGCAGGGCGGTGCGGAACGGCGTCCCGGTGTCCCAGGTGACCTGGGCGGCGGCCTGCACCAGCGCGTAGGCGTCCTCCCTGGACAGGCCCGCCGACACGAGCTCGAGCAGCACGCTGGAGCTGTAGATGAGGCCGTGGGTCGCGTCCAGGTTCGCCCGCATCCGCGCCCGGTCCACCACCAGGCCCTCGACCAGGCCGGCGGTCAGGTGCAGCAGGTAGTCGGCGATGATGGCGGCATCCGGCAGCGCGACCCGCTCCGCGCTGGAGTGGGAGATGTCCCGCTCGTGCCAGAGCGGGATGCCCTCGAGCACCGGCGTGACGTAGCCGCGGGCGAGCCGGGCCAGGCCGCAGATCCGTTCCGACCGGATCGGGTTGCGCTTGTGCGGCATGGCCGACGAGCCCTTCTGGCCCGTCCGGAACGGCTCCGCCAGCTCGGCGACCTCGGTCCGCTGGCCGTGCCTGACCTCCAGCGCGATCGCCTCGCAGGTGGTCGCGAGCACGGCCAGCGCCGCGATCCACTCGCCGATGCCGTCCCTGAACACGACCTGGGTCGCGACGTCGGCCGGCCGCAGGCCGAGCTCGGCCATCACCAGGGCCTCGATCACCGGGTCGATGTTCGAGTAGGTCCCCACCGGCCCGGACAGCTTCCCCACCGCAACCTGCTCCCGGGCGCGCTGCAGCCGGTCCCGCCCGCGGGCCGCGGCGAACGCGAAGTCGGCCACCCGGTGGCCCCACACGTCCGGCTCGGCGTGAATCCCGTGTGTGCGGCCCGGCCGGAGCGTGTCCCGGTGTGCCAGCGCGTGCTCACGCAGCACGGCGACCAGCCGGGACGCCTTGCCCAGCAGCAGGTCCGTGGCCTCGGCCAGCTGCAGCGCCAGGGCGGTGTCCAGCAGGTCGGACGAGGTCATGCCGTAGTGCACCCAGGCCGCCGCGGAGCGGGGGGTGGTGTTGTCCGCCCAGGCGGTCAGGAACGCGATGACGTCGTGGTCGGTCACCGCTTCCGCGGCGGCGACCGCCTCCGGGGCCGGTGGCGCCGCCGCCCGGACCGGCGCCACCGCGTCGGCCGGCACGGTGCCAGCGTCCGCCTGGGCCGCCAGCACCAGCGTTTCGACCTGGCACCACAGCTCGTACTTATGGGCCTCGCTCCAGACCCGGCCCATCTCCGGCAGCGTGTACCGCTCGATCACGGCATCTATCTTCGCGCACCGCGCCTGGGTCAGTGGCCGGGTGGGGGGAGGCCAGGCGCGAGAGCGGCCGGACGGGGGCGCGAGGGCAGCCGGACGGGGAGGTGAGAGCGGCCGGGCGGGGGAGGTGTAGCGGCTGGACGGGGGAGGTGAGAGCGGCCGGACGGGGAGCGGCCCGGGCGGAGCGCTATGCCGGCCTGGCCTGCCTGCGCTCGGCCGCCACCATCACCACGATCGCGGCCAGCAGCAGCGCCAGCTGGGCCTCGATCGCGACCGCAACCCCCACCGCCGACGTCGCCAGCGCGAACGCGGCGGCGGTGATCCGGCCGGCGATGGGCCCGGTCCGCAGGATCCGCCGGAACCAGGCGTGCCCGGCCAGGAACAGCGCGACCCCGGCCGCCAGCGCGACCGCCTGCCCGGCGGGGTGCGGTTCGGCCGCGTGACCAATCGTCAGCGTCACCCCCGCCGCCGTCACCACCACCCCCAGCAGTATCGGGATGTGCGCGAAAAAGTACGCCGACAGGGCCAGCGACGGCCGCTGGCCCGGCTCGGCGGCCGTCATGGCCCGCTCGCCCTTCGCGTCGTCGCCGGTGCCGAAGTAGGTCCACCACAAGCCAGCCGACAGAGCCAGCCCCAGCACGATGGCCGATATCAGGGACGGCGTGACCCGCGCCCCGGCGGCGCCGATGCCCACCGCAGCGACCGACTCGCCGAGCGCCACGATGACCAGCGCGCCGTGCCGTTCTGCGAAGTGGGCCGGCTGGATGTGAAACCGGCCGCCGGGGTTGGCTACCAGCGGCGACAGCACCTGGACGGCGAGCGCCGCGGCCCACAGGACGTACCCGGTGGCCCCGCCCGTCAGCCCGGCACCGATCACCAGCAGCGCCGAGGCCGTGTTGAACGGGGCAAGGAGCAGGATGTTCCGGTTCAGCCGGGCGTAGAGGGCGGCGTGCACGAGCACCACGATCAGGTAGCCGAGGCCGAGCGCGAGCCCGGCCCCCGTCCCGCTCTCGCCGAACCCGTGCGGGATGGCCAGCCCGGCGATCAGGAAGCCGGCCATGCCGGTCAGCAGCAGCGCCCGTTCCGGCGTGCGGTCGGGGGTCCGGGTATTGGTCAGCCAGGCGTAGCCCCCGTACATCCACCACAGGACGCCGAACACCAGCAGCACCTGGGCGATCGCTGCGGCCGAGAGGTGCTTCGCCAGCAGCGCGGTCAGCTGGGTCAGCGTGAACGCGAAGACCAGGTCGAAGAACAGCTCCAGGGTGCTGACGCGTAGCGGCGCGTCTGCAGCCTGCTCAGCCATGGTGGCCGGGCCGGAGCAGGGGCAACGTGCGGGCCTATCTCGCGCCAGCGGCAGCTGCCGCGGCGGCCGCGATGTCCGTGCGGTACCAGCCGCCGCGGAGGCTGATCAGGGCGGCCGCCCGGTAGGCGGTGTCCCGGGCGGCGGCCAGGTCCGGGCCGCTCCCCACCACGTTGAGCACCCGGCCGCCAGCCGACACCAGGTTCCCGGCCGCATCGGTGGCGGTGCCCGCCTGCAGCAGGTAGGCAGCAGGCACCTGCCCGGCTGCGGCGATCCCCCCGATCGGGTCGCCGCGGGCAGGGGCGCCCGGGTAGCCGTCCGCGGCGATGACCACCGTCACGGCCGCGCCGGGCAGCCAGCGCAGCGGGCCGGTCCCGGCCAGCGAGCCGCCCGCGCAGGCCGCCAGCAGCCCGGCCAGCGGGGTGGCCAGCCGGTCGAGCACCACCTGCACTTCCGGGTCGCCGAACCTGGCGTTGAACTCGACCACCCGCATCCCGCCGTCGGTCAGGCAGAGCCCGGCGTACAGCACGCCGCGGTACGGGGTGCCGCGGCGCCGCAACTCGGCGACGGCCGGCCGCATCACCGTCGCCATCACCTCGTCGGCCAGGCCCGGCGGCAGCCACGGCAGCGGCACGTAGGCGCCCATCCCGCCGGTGTTGGGCCCCTGGTCGCCGTCCCCGGCCCGCTTGAAGTCCTGCGCGGCCAGCAGCGGGACCGCCCGGTCGCCGTCACACAGCGCGAACAGCGAGAATTCCGGGCCGTCCAGGAACTCCTCGATCACCACCCGGCCGCTCGCCCGGGCATGCGCGGTGGCCGCCGCCAGGTCGGTGGTGACCACGACCCCCTTGCCGGCCGCCAGGCCGTCCGCCTTCACCACGTACGGCGGGCCGAACTCGGCCAGCGCGGCCGCCGCCTCCGGGCCGGTCTGGCAGGTGCGGGCGCGTGCGGTGGGGATGCCGGCGGCCGCCATCACGTCCTTGGCGAACGACTTGGACCCCTCGATCATCGCCGCCTGCCTGCCGGGCCCGAAGCAGTCGATGCCGGCCTCCCGTACCGCGTCGGCCACCCCGGCCACGAGCGGGGCTTCCGGGCCGACCACCACCAGGTCCGCCCCGGTGCGCCGGGCCAGCGCGGTGACCGCGGCCGGGTCGGCCGGGTCGGCCTGGTGTACCTCGGCCAGCG
>JAIRTY010000240.1 GCA_031254715.1 Nocardiopsaceae bacterium
ATACTGCCCAGACCGAGCAGCTCCCCGACTTGCTGGTAGTGGCGGTGGATCCTGGCAAACAACGCGATGAACGCCGGTATGGCCAGGACGACCACCCAGGCGCCGGCGGTGAACTTGGTGAACAGGAATATCACCGTGGCCACGGCCGTGATGATGGCGCCGGTGCCGTTGAGGATGGCGCGGTGCCGCCAGCGCGGCGGGCGGGTTTGCCGCCAGTGCACGACCAGCCCCGTCTGGGACAAGGTGAACCCGGTGAACACGCCGATCGCGAACAACGGGATCAGCCGCAGCGTGTTGCCGTTCACCGCCACAATCAGTGCCCCGGCCAGGACTGCCAGCGCCCAGATGCCGGAGGCGAACACCTGCCGGTCATCCCGCAGCCGGAACAAGTGCGGTAGATAGTTGTCCCGGGCCAGCAGGCTGGCCAGCACCGGCAGCCCGCCGAAAGAGGTGTTAGCGGACAAAGCTAGAACAATTACGATGATTAGTGACATAGCATAGTACGCCCAGCCCCGGCCGATGGCGGCGGCGATGATCTGGCTCAGCACGGTCTGGCCCGACCGGGGCTCGACGTGCCACCGGTCGGCCAGCACGGCCAGGCCGAGCAGCATCACGCCCAGCAGCCCGCCGAGGAGCAACTCGGTCCGCTTGGCCCGGGCCTGACGGGGCTGCTTGAACAGCGGCACCCCGTTGGCGATCGCCTCCACCCCGGTCAGCGCGCTGCACCCGGCTGCGAACGCCTTCAGCACCAGCAGCACGCCCACCGCCTCCAGCGCGCCGCTGGGCATCAGCGAGCGGCCGGGCTGAGCTGCGTGCAGCGCAAGCGGGTGGACAAGGCCGATGGCGATGATGGCCAGCAGCCCGATGATGAATGCCAGCGTGGGCAGCAGGAACGCCCGCGCCGCGGCGCCCAGCCCGCGCAGGTTCAGCAGGGTTATGACGGCGAGGATGCCTAGGCAGATCGGCACCGTGGCCGACCTCAGGCCAGGGAAGGCCGAAGCCAGCGAGGCGACGCCCGCGGTGATGGACACCGCGACCGTGAGGGTGTAATCGACGACCAGCGCAGCGGCGGCGAGCAGGCCGGCGCCCGCCCCCAGGTTGGCCCGCGCCACAGCGTACGCCCCGCCGCCACTCGGGTACGCGTCAATGACCTGCCGGTAGGAGAACACCAGAATGGCCAGCAGGGCCACGATCGCGATCGTGACCGGCACCACCAGGTGCAGGGCGCTGGCCCCCGCCAAGGCCAGCACGACGATGATCGCCTCTGGCCCGTAGGCCACCGAGGTCAGGGCATCCAGGGAGAGGGCCGGCAAGCCCTCCACCGGAGTGATCCGCTCCCTGGCGACATCGCGCGCCCGCAGCGGAGGGCCGACCAGGACACGCCACAGCGACGTCAGCCTGCCGCGCCCGCCCGGCCGCATGGATGTCACCTGGGCGGTAGGGCCGTCAGCGTGACGTGCTTGTCGTCAGCAGGCCAGCGAGGACCGTCGCCTCACTGATGTCGCTCCGCTTTGCCGCGGTGAGCAAGGTTAGCTGGCTGTGGGTGGCCAGATCGCGCAGGTGCGCGAAGGCGGCGGCGTGTTCCGGGTCGTCGAGCTCGGCACGATAGCGGCGGGCAAACTCGTCGTACCGGCCGGGATCGTGGCCGTACCACTCGCGCAGGCCGGTTGAGGGCGCGATCTCCTTGCACCACTCATTGAGGTGGGCACGAGCCTTGCTGAGTCCGCGCGGCCACAGCCTGTCCACGAGTACCCGCTGTCCATCGTCGGTCTGCGGCGGGTCGTAGGCCCGTCGCACCTGCACGTGAGGTGCATGCGCCATGAGTGCCGCTCCTTCCGTCGCTGCTGGGTCTTAAGGCCGCTATGCGGGGTCATGCCAGGCGTCGCGGTGCGGCAGCAGCCGGTCGGCCTCCTTGGGACCCCAGCTCCCCCTGGGATAGGGGCGGACCGGAGTCACATCGCCCAGCACCGGGTCTACCACCTGCCACGCCGCCTCCACCGTGTCCTGCCGGGCGAACAGCCAGCGGTCACCGTCGAGGGCGGCGCCGATAAGCCGGTCGTAGGGTCGGATGTCGGAGCCGGGATGCTCGGCGAAACGCAAGTGCTCGACCTGCGGCTCCCAGCTCGCTCCCGGCTTCTTGCCGACCACGGTGAGGCCGAGAACGGTCTCCGGCCAGACCCGGAACCGCAGCTCGTTCTCGGCCAGCAGCGGGGCGAGCCCGAAGATGTCCCGCGGTGGCTGCTTGAACCTCACCGTGACCTCGGTCGCGGTGACCGGCATGCATTTGCCGGCCCGGATCAGGATCGGCACGCCCGCCCATCGCCAGGTGTCGGCCATCAGCGTGACCGCGACAAAGGTCTCGGTGGCCGAGCGCGGGGCCACGCCCTCCACGTCGAGGTACCCGTCGTACTGGCCAAGCACCGTGGTCTCGGGCGACAGTGGCGTCAGCGAGGACACCAGCTGGGCCTTGGAGTCCTGCCAGCGGGTGAGCCCCTGGCCGTCCGGCGGATCCGCCATCGCGGTGGCGAGCACCTGCAACATGTGGTTCTGCAGCACGTCCCGGATAGCCCCGTTGGCGTCATAGAACCGGCCCCGGTCCGACACGTCGAACGCCTCGGCCATCGTGATCTGGATGGTGTCCACGTAAGTGCGGTTGAGCAGCGGCTCGATCACCGCGTTCGCGAACCGGGCGAACAGCACGTTCTCCACCGGGTCCAGGCCCAGCCAGTGGTCCACCCGGTAGATGCGGTCCTCGGCGAAGAACTGGTGCATGGTCTCGTCGAGCTGGCGGGCGCTGGCCAGGTCGTGGCCGAACGGCTTCTCCACCATGACGCGCGCCCCGCTGGCGCGGCCCGCCCCGGCGATCCCAGGCGCGATCCGGCCGAACAGCGACGGCGGCACCTCCATGTAGTACAGCACCTTCGGGCCGGAGCCGATCTGCTCGGACATGGCCGCGTAGGTGGCTTCGTCGCCGAGGTCGCCATCCACGTAGCGGAGCAGGCTCAGCATCCTGG
>JAIRTY010000603.1 GCA_031254715.1 Nocardiopsaceae bacterium
GAGCAGTGGTCGTGCAGCAGGCCGGGCAGGGTCAGCTCACCGGTGCGGGTGCCGCCGCCGATGGCGCTGGCGGCTTCCAGCACCGTGACCTCTAGCCCGGCGGCGGCGAGCGTGGCGGCCGCCGCCAGCCCGTTCGGCCCGGAACCGACGACGATCGCGGTCGTCACGGCTCAGCCAGGCCCTGCTCCGCAGCCGTGGCCGCCGCGGCAGGCGCGGCAGGCGCGGGGGCCGGCACTGTCACCGGGATGTCCGGGGTCCACGGCTGCCGGGCGAGCATGTCGGCCACGGCCACGTGGCCCTCCTCGAAGACCCCGGTGGCCGCGTCGATGAGCTGGTAGTGCTGGCGCTGGCGGAGCATCGGCTGGGCGTGGACGACGACCACCCGCAGCTCGCCCTCGTCGAACCGGCAGCGTTCCTGCAGCGCGCTGATGAGCTGGGCGTTGTGCAGGTGGCCGTCGCCGAAGTTCCAGCCGAGCGCCATCCCAGCGATGACCTCGCCCTCGGTGGGTGCGTACGCGGTCTCGTGGCTGGGCCCGCACAGCCGAGGGACCAGCCCGTACAGGGCCCGGCCGTGGCTGTGCATCGCGCGGAAGGCGATGCCCTTGTGCAGCAGCAGGTCCGTGGTCCGCTCGTCGTAGAGCCTTGCCAGCTGCGCGGCGGGCAGCGCCGACGCCTTCTTCACGCGGGCTTCGATCTTGGCTACCGCGGCCTCGGTGAGGCACCACACCGAGGTGTCCCAGTTGCCGGCGTAGTAGCGCATCGCCGGCAGGAAAGAGATCCGCTCCGGGAAGAGGTTCCCCGCGATGATCAGGCCCACCACCAGCGCGAGCAGCGCTGCGGCCGGGAGCGGGTGGCTGATGGCCATCGGGCCGACGGACGCGTAGTGCACGAACAGGAACAGGACCCCGAAGATCATGAAGACGTTCCACTCGAGCGGCACGCCCAGCGGGATGCTGGTCAGGATGTTCAGGTGGAACAGCACCATGATCGTGGCAGCGACAGCCGTGACGATGCCGCCCCGGGAGAGGACCAGCAGCAGCGGGACGGTGAACTCCACCACGGTGCCGCCGTGGGCGAGCGCCCGGGACAGGCCGGAGGGCCGCATGTCGTCCGGGTAGCTCTCGAACAGCCTGCGCTTGAGCGCCTTGACCCGCCACAGCGGGTTGTTCGCCATCATCACGCTGACCACGAACGGGAAGTGGCGGTTCAGCTTCGATGTGGCAGCGCCCCACCACAACAGCAGCAGGAACAGCTTGGCGGTCGCGATCATGTCGGTGCCGGGCAGCAGCAGGACAAGCACCAGCGTGCCGTAGACCTCGGGCCTGGCCGCCAGGAAGATCGCCTTGTCCCGCAGGCCGAGCAGCGGGAGCAGGATGATCAGCGGCCACAGCCGGGCCGGGCTGATGAGCCCCACCTGGCCGGGCAGGCCGCCGAGGCCGCGGCTGCCGGGGGCGAGCAGCGCCGACACCGCGGCCGCGAGCACGCCCGCGTACAGCACCACGTCCAGCATCGTCCGGGTTGTGCCCCGGGTGCCCGGCATCGTGGCGGGCCACGGCGGGAGCCGGATCGTGCCGGGCCGCAGCCAGTACAGGAACGAGCCCAGCGGGGGGAGGAAGCGCAGGGTCAGCGGCCCGAACCCGCAGCCGAGGCCGAGCACCTCGAACAGCAGGTTCCACAGCACGAACTTCTCGAACACGATCGGCTCCGCCCACCACCGGCCGATGCCGGCCAGGCCCCCGACGCCGGGCGTGAGCACCACGAAGAAGATCGCCGCCGCGATATAGCCGGCGATCTTGAGGATGTACAGCAGGTACACGGCGTCGGGCGTGCCGAAGCCCTTGTCCGCCCAGTGGACGACCATCGTGCGGACCCGCTGCGACCGGGTCTGGGCGCGCCAGCTGGGGTAGTCGAGGTCCGGGAGGTCTGGCTGCATGAATCCCACGGGGTGCCCTCACAAGGTCGCCGGTGACCGCCCTTGGGTAACCGTAGGCATCCGGGGGCACCAGCGCCAGATCCGCCGGGCATGAATCTGCGGCCGGGGCGCCGCGCTGGAGCCAGGCACGGTCAGGTCCATGCGCCCGCGCTATCGTCGATGACGTGCGAAACGACTCAGCGCGGGCGGCCGTGAGCGTCCACGTCTATTCACCGCCGCTGACCGGCATGCGCCGCTACCGGCTGACGGCCGGCGGCCTGCCCCGCCCGGAGGCCGCTGACCGCCAGCGGGTGTCACCGGGCACGCCCTCGTGGTGACCGCACCGGGCCGGTCGATCGAGGAGATCCTGGCCGCCGCCCGGCGGCGGCTGCGGCGGCTCGGCCCGGCTGAGGCCTGCGCGGCGATGGACGCCGGCGCGCTGCTGGTCGACATCCGCCCGCAGGCGCAGCGGGCGGCCGAGGGCCAGGTGCCCGGCGCCCTGGTGGTGGAGCGGAACGTGCTGGAATGGCGCTTCGACCCGCGCTCGCGAGCCCGGCTGCCGCAGGCCGGCGGCTATGACCAGCAGGTGATCATCATGTGCTCGGAAGGGTACACATCCAGCCTGGCCGCCGCCGCGCTGCAGGACGTCGGCCTGCACAACGCCACCGACCTGGCCGGCGGCTTCCTGGCCTGGGCGGCGGCCGGACTGCCGGTGATGCCAGGCGGCTCGCCCCCGCTGGCCTGAGCGGCAGCCGCTGGCCGGCCCGGCCGGCGGGCAAAAGCCCGGGCCACGGCCCCTCGCCAGGCTGTGCCAGCCGATTTAGACTCGCCCCCGAGGTGGGTGCCATGGATGACCTCGCGACCGAGTTCCTCGACCTGGTGCACAGGCTCGAGGAGATCAGGGATGCCATCACGCCCGAGCAGGCCCACGCCGAGTTCGACCAGACCACCCTGCAGGTGTTCTGGAAGCGCTGGCCCAGCGTGTCGGCCTGGACCGGGTCGCTGTGGCGGCTGCTCTCCGAGGAACTGGACGTGCCGTCCGCGCCGCACCGCGACGCCGACCTGGACGAGGTAGGGGGGAGTGAATAGGCATGCCCGACGTGGATGCGCCCCCGGTGACCGTGCTCAGGGACCTGATGACCACCAGGCTGGCGAAAACCACCCCGGACGCCACGGTGACGGCGGCCGCCGCGGTCATGGTGGCCGCGAGGGCGGGCTCTGCCGTGGTCATGCAGGGCCGCTTCCTCGCCGGCATCCTCACCGAGCGTGACGTGCTGCGGGCGGCCGCGTCCGGCGAGGATCTCGCCAGCGCCCCGGTATCGGCCTGGATGACCCCCGACCCGCAGGCGGCCAGCCCGGAAACGCCGGTCGCCGACGCTGCGCAGCTCATGCTGCTGAACGGGTTCCGCCACCTCCCGGTGGTGGACGGCCGCGTGGTCTGCGGGGTGGTGAGCCTGCGCGACCTGTTCGCCGCCCGGATCCGCCGCCCGTTAGCAGGCTAGGACCGGATCGCGGCCGGCTCGCTGGCCGGCGGTTCCGCCGCCGGTGCCGGGCGGGCCAGCCTGCTGGGCCACCACACCCACCGGCCGAGGTCCAGGTTGAGCGCGGTGACCAGCACCGACCGGACGATGATCGTGTCCAGCAGCACGCCGAAGGCGACCGCGAACCCGATCTCCGCCAGCGCCGTGACCGGCAGCGTGCCGAGCGCGGCGAACGTCCCCGCCAGCACCGCCCCAGCGGAGGTGATCACCCCGCCGGTGGCGGCCAGCCCGATCAGGGCGCCGCGGCGGGCATCGTGGCGCTTCGTCTCCTCCCGGACCCGGGTCATCAGGAAGATGTTGTAGTCGATGCCCAGGGCGACCAGGAACACGAACACGAACAGCGGGAACGACGTGTCCGCACCGGTGAAGCCGAACACGTGGTTGAAGAACAGCGAGCTCACGCCCAGCGCCGCCGCGAACGACAGCACCACGGTCGCGATCAGCATGACCGGCGCGATGATCGCCCGCAGCAGCAGTCCCAGGATGACGAATACCACTACCAGGATCAGCGGGATGATCAGGTTGCGGTCATGCGCCGAGGCCCGCTCCACGTCGAGGTTGACCGCCGTGTTGCCGCCGACCTTCGCGTTCGCCCCCGGCACCGCGTGGACCGCCGACCGCACCCGGTCAATGGTCGCGTACGCGGCCTGGCTGTCTGGTTTCGAGGTCAGCGTCGCTTCCAGGAACGCGTGCCCGGCGACCGTGCGCGGCGGGGTCACGCCGGTGATACCGGCCGTGCCGCGCAGCGCCGACGTCAGCGGCCCGGCTGCCGCCGGGTCACCGACCACGATCACCGGCGAGCCGGCGCCGGCCGGGAAGTGGCTGGCCAGCACCTGCTCACCCGCGACCGAGTCCGGGTGCCCGCGGAAGGATCCGGCGCTGGACAGGCCGCTGGCCTTCAGGCCGGTCATGCCCACCGCCATGACGCCGAGCACCAGCACGGTGGTGATCCAGACGGTCCGCGGGCGGCGGGCAATGGCCAGCCCGGTCCTGGCCCAGCTGCCGGTGCTGGTCGGCTCCGGCGACCCGAACCCCGGCCGCCGCGGCCAGAACACCCACCGGCCGCAGATCACCAGCAGCGCGGGCAGCAGCGTCATCATGGCCAGCAGCGCGACCACGACGCCGATCGCCAGCACCGGCCCCATGCCGCGGGTGGAGTTCAGCTCCGCGACGGTGAGCACGAGCAGGCTCAGCACGACCGTCCCGGCACTGGCGATGATCGCCGGGCCAGCCCGGCGCATCGCGATGGCCATCGCCTCGTGCCGGTCGGCGTGCCGCCGCAGTTCCTCCCGGTAGCGGGCGGTCAGCAGCAGCGCGTAGTCGGTGCCGGCGCCGAACACCAGCACGTACAGGATGCCGGCGCTCTGGGCGTTGACGGTCAGGCCGGCGTGCGCCGCCAGCAGGTAGATCAGCGCTTCCCCGGTGGTCAGCGCGATGCCGGCGGAGAGCACCGGCAGCAGCCACAAGATGGGGCTGCGATAGGTGATCAGCAGCAACACGATGACCACGGCCAGGGTCGCGTACAGCAGCGTGCTGTCGATTCCCTGGAACGCCTTGCCCGAGTCTGCGGCCGACCCGAGCGGCCCGGCGATATGGGTCGTCATCCCGCCGGCGCCGGACCGGGTGATGGCGCGGAGGCTGTCAGCAGCGTCGCCGGCCGCGTTCCAGCCGTCCCGGCCCAGGTTCATCGGGACGATGGTCTCGATCGCCTTGCCGTCCCTGGCGATGATGGGGCCCTGCACCTCCCGCGGCAGGACCCGGGGCAGGCCCCGGAACCTCTGCCCGTCGGCAGCGGCCTTGGCCCGGTCGGCCGCGGTGAGCCCGGAGGCGCGCTGGTACACCACCACCGCGGGGAAGACGTTCGGCGACTGCACCCGCGACTGCAGGTTGAGCACCTGGGTGGACTCCGCCTTGG
>JAIRTY010000661.1 GCA_031254715.1 Nocardiopsaceae bacterium
AGCGCGGTGAGCTGGCCCGCCGGGGCGGTGAAGCTCACCTCGTGCAGCACGTCCTGGCCCGCGCTGGGATGCTCGGGGGCCGCCACCGCGATCGACTCCAGCGACGCCAGCGAGACCTCGCTGGCGGTGGGGTACCGGAACGAGACCTGGTCGAAGCCCACCGCCGGTGCCCCGGCGGGCCCGGACCCGTTGCCGGTCAGCCCGTCCGGCAGCGCCACCGCGCCCGGACGCTCCGAGATCAGCGGCTTCAGGTCGAGCACCTCGAACACCCGGTCAAAGCTGACCACCGCGGTCATCACGTCCACCTGCACGTTCGACAGCGCCGTGATCGGGCCGTACAGCCGGCTGAGCAGCGCGGTCAGCGCCACCAGCGTGCCCAGCTGGAAGGTGCCGTGGATCACCAGCCCGCCGCCGAGGCCGTACACCACGGCGGTGGCCATCGAGGCGAGCAGCGTCAGCGCGATGAACAGCGCGCTGCCGAACATGGCAGTGGTCACCCCGATGTCCCGCACCCGGGCGGCCCGGCCGGAGAACAGCTGCTCCTCCTGCCGGGGGTGCCCGAACAGCTTCACCAGCATCGCGCCGGCCACGTTGAACCGCTCGGTCATGGTGGAGCCCATCTCCGCATCCAGCTGCATGGACTCCCGGGTGAGGCGCTGCAGCCTGCGGCCGACCAGCCGGGCCGGGATCACGAACATCGGCAGCAGCACCAGCGCGACCACGGTGACCAGCCAGGACAGCGACAGCATGGCGGCCAGCACCAGCACCAGGCTGAGCGCGTTCGACACCACCGACGACAGGGTGGTGGTCAGCGCCTGCTGGGCGCCGATCACGTCGCTGTTCAGCCTGCTGACCAGGGACCCGGTCTGGGCCCGGGTGAAGAAGGCGATCGGCTGCTGCTGGACGTGCCGGAACACCTGGGTGCGCAGGTCGTATATGAGTCCCTCACCGACCCGCGCCGAGTACCAGCGCTGCGCGATCGACAGGCCGGCGCCCGCCACCGCGAGCCCGGCGACCACGCCGGCGACCCCCAGCACCACCGCCGTGTCGTGCTTGAGGATGCCGTTGTCCACGATCGTCTTGAGCAGCAGCGGCACGGCGACGGTGATGACCGCCGACACCGCCGTCAGGGTCAGGAACAGGGCCAGGTCGAGCCGGTACGGCCGGGCATACGAAACTATCCGGCGGACGGTGCCGGGCTTGATGCGCTGGTGCGTGACCGACCGGTCCCGGCTGAACGAGCGCATCGCGTGCCAGTTGGCAGCGGACATGCCTGCTGAACACCGCAGCCGGCGCGGGTCTTCCCGCGACGGCCGGTGAGGCCGCGCGTTCCGCTGACGGCGAACCGCCAGTGGCGGGAACGGCGCCCCGGACCGCGGAACGGGCGCCCCGGACGGCCCGCGTACCGGCCGGTCGCGCGGCTACGGCACTATGGGGGCAGATAATTCCCTGATGCGAAGGATTGCGCGTGCCCGCCGAGCCCTCCACCGTGCGCCAGGAATGGACCGAGCCCGGCGCGTTCGCCGTGGCACCTGGTGTCCACCGGATCCCGCTGCCGCTGCCCTCCGACGGCCTGCGCGCGGTCAATGTTTACGCGATCGAGGACGGGGACTCGCTGGTCCTGGTGGACGGCGGCTGGGCGCTCGCCGAATCGCGGCAGGTGCTGGCCAAGGCGCTGGGCGAGATCGGCTGCGAGCCCGGCGACATCCGGCAGATTTTCGTCACCCACGTGCACCGCGACCATTACACGCAGGCCATCCAACTGCGGCGGGAGTTCGGCGCCCGGGTGAGCCTGGGCAGCGGCGAGCGGGACTCGATCGACCTCATCCTGGGCCGGTCGGCGCACCCGGTCGGGCCGCAGCTGACGGGCCTGCGGGCGAGCGGCGCCTGGCCGGTGCTGGAACGGCTGCGGGCGCTGTTCGACAGCTCCGAACGCGACCGCGAGCGGGACGGGGCCGGGCGCGACGGGGCCGGGCGGGGCTCAGCGGAGCCCGCTCCGCCGGACGGTGCCACCTGGGAGGCGCCGGACCAGTGGCTGGCCCATGACCAGGAGATCGAGCTGCGGAACCGTTCGCTGCGGGTGCTGGCGACACCCGGCCACACCCAGGGGCACGTGGTGTTCGCCGACCTGGCGGCCGGGCTGCTGTTCGCCGGCGATCACGTGCTGCCGCACATCACGCCGTCCATCGGGTTCGAGCCGGTGGAAAGCAGGCAGCCGCTCGCCAACTACCTGGGGTCCCTCCGGCTGATGCAGGCCCTGCCGGACCTGCGGCTGCTGCCAGCCCACGGGCCGGTGGCCGCCAGCGTGCACGCCCGGGTGGATGAGCTGCTCGCCCACCACGCCGGCCGGCTGGACCGGTCGGCCGCGGCGGTCGGCGGCGGCCCCGCCACGGCGTACCAGGTCGCGACCCGGCTGCGGTGGACCCGCCGGGAACGCACGCTGGACGACCTGGACCCGTTCAACCAGATGCTCGCGGTCACCGAGACCCGCGCCCATCTGGAACTGCTCGTCGCCCAGGGCAGGCTGGCGGCGCAGCAGGACGGCGAGGTGACGTACTACGCCCCGGCCGCCCCGTCCGGGCCGGCCGGCGCCGGCGATGCCCGGCCGGGCGCTACCGGCTGATCCGGGACCGCTGCAGCGTTACCTGGGCCCGCCGTTCCGCGGCCGCCTGCTCCGGCAGGGTCCGGCCGGGGGCACCGGCCAGCAGCTCCTTCACCGCCCGGCTCACCGCCGGGTCCGCCGTGAGCAGCGCCGCCGCCAGGTCGCTGACGGCCCCGTCCAGCTCGGCGGCGGGCACGACCAGCTCGGCGAGCCGGAGCTGCTGCGCCTCGGCGGCCGTCACGGTGCGCGCGGTCAGGGCGAGCTCCAGCGCCCGCGGCAGGCCGACGATGTCGACCAGCGGCTTGCTGCCCGCCAGGTCCGGGACCAGCCCCAATGCCGCCTCTTTCAGGCACAGCCGGGCGTCGTCAGCCAGCACCCGCAGGTCACAGGCGAGCGCGAGCTGGAACCCGGCGCCGATGGCATGCCCGCGCACCGCCGCGATGGAGACGATGGCCGGATCGTGCAGCCAGGTGAACGCCTGCTGGCAGGCGGCGATCCAGTCTTCAGCGCCGGGACCGGCCAGGTCCGGCAGCGGCTCCTCCCCCGGTACCCCGTCCGGGGTGAACAGCCGCAGGTCGATGCCGGCCGAGAAGGAGGGGCCAGCGCCCCGGATCACCACCACCCGCGTTCCCTCGGGGAGACCGCGGCCGATCGCGGCGAGCCCGCGCCACATTGATGGCGTCATGGCGTTCCGCCGCTGTGCCCGGGACAGCGTCACGGTGACCGCCCCCGGGGCTGGCTGGCCGACCTCCAGGCTGAGCCCGGCGCGGGTGAGGTCGGCCGGAGCCGGCGTCATCCGGTCAGCGCTTCCCCTTGGCCTTGCCGCGGGTGGCCCCGCCCCGGCCCCGCAGCGAGACACCGTTCTCGCTGAGGATCCGGTGCACGAAGCCGTAGGACCGCCCGGTCGAGGCCGCCAGTGAGCGGATGCTCTCACCGGCGTCGTACCGTTTCTTGAGATCGCCTGCCAGTTTGGCGCGGTCAGCGCCGGTGACCCTGGTGCCCTTCTTCAAGGTTTCGGCCACGCGTACCTCCCGTAAGCTTCAGTGACCGCTCCGTCACCGTCTCTCGCCATGATCACGCATCACCGCTAGATCGGCTACCCAGATCGGGGTAAATGATCACGCCCTTTTTCGCGGCCGGATGCTGCCCGGGCCCGGTCATGGGTCCCGGGCCAGGTCCTGGTCAGTAGCGCCGGTCAGGCCGGCCGACCAGAGTTTCCGGGGGTCAGGCCAGTGTCACCAGATCCGCCAGGCTCTCGTTCCACGTGTCCTCCACCCCGTCCGGGAGCAGCAGCACCCGCTCGGGCTGCAGCGCATCCACCGCCCCCTCGTCGTGCGTAACCAGGACGATCGCCCCCTGGTACCGGCGCAGCGCGGCGAGGATCTCGGCCCGGCTGGCCGGGTCCAGGTTGTTGGTGGGCTCGTCAAGCAGTAGCACGTTCGCGGCCGACACGACCAGTAGCGCGAGCGCCAGCCTGGTCTTCTCGCCGCCGGACAGCACCCGGGCCGGCTTGTCCACATCGTCGCCGGAGAACAGGAACGATCCCAGCACCGTCCGTTGCTCGGTGCCGGTAAGGCCGGGCGCGGCCGAGCGCATGTGCTCGAGCACGGTCCGCTCCGGCGACAGCGTCTCGTGCTCCTGTGCGTAGTAGCCGAGCCGCAGCCCATGGCCGGGCTGCACCTGGCCGGTGTCGGGTGGCTCCAGCCCGGCCAGCAGCCGCAGCAGGGTGGTCTTGCCCGCCCCGTTGAGGCCGAGCACCACGACCCGGCTGCCCCGGCTGACCGCGAGGTCCACCCCGGAGAACACCTCCAGCGACCCGTACGACTTGGACAGGCCGCTGGCGGTCAGCGGGACCTTGCCGGCCGGGGCGGGCTCAGGCAGCCGGATCCGGGCGACCCGCTCCCGTGCCCGCTCACCGGGCAGGCCGGCCCGCAGCCGTTCCGCCCGCCGTTCCATGTTCTGGGCGGCCCTGGCCTTGGTGGCCTTGGCGCGCATCCGGTCGGCCTGTGCCTGCAGGGCCGCGGCCTGGCGCTCGGCGGTGCGCCGCTCCCGGCCGCGCCGCTCCGCGTCGGTCTCGCGCTGGGCCAGGTAGGCCCGCCAGCCGAGGTTGTAGATGTCCAGCACGGCGCGGTCGGCGTCGAGGTGGAACACCTTGCCCACCACCGCCTCCAGCAGCGCCGGGTCGTGGCTGATCACGACCACGCCGCCGCGGTAGGAACGGAGGTGGTCGCGCAGCCAGGCCACCGAGTCGGCGTCCAGGTGGTTGGTGGGCTCGTCGAGCAGCAGGTGCTGCGCCCCCGAGAACAGGATCCGGGCCAGCTCCACCCGCCGCCGCTGCCCGCCGGACAGCGTGCGCAGCGGCTGGGCCAGCACCCGGTCGGGCAGCCCGAGGCTGGAGGCGATCGCCGCCGCCTCCGCCTCGGCGGCGTACCCGCCCAGCACGACCAGCCGTTCCTCCAGGCCGGCGTACCGCCGCACGGCGGCGTCGCGACGGCGCGGGTCGCTGTCGGCCATCTGTTCCTCGGCCGCCCGCATCCCGGCGCGCAGCTCGTCAAGCCCCCGCCCGGACAGCACCCGGTCCATGGCCAGCCCGCTCAGGTCGCCGGTCCTGGAGTCCTGCGGCAGGTAGCCGATGGTGCCGTCGCGGCGGACGGTGCCGCCAGCCGGCAGCGCCTCGCCCGCGAGCACCCTGGCCAGCGTGGTCTTGCCCGCGCCGTTCCGCCCGACCAGCCCGATCTTGTCGCCGGCGCCGACCTGGAACGCCGCCTCGGCCAGCAGCAGGCGCGCGCCAGCGCGCAACTCCAGGCCGGTCGCTGCGATCACGGCGGTGCACTCCAGGATTCGGGAATTTCGGGACTGGCGGACTTACCGGGCCTGCACCGACCGGATCCGCAGCATCGGCCAGGCTACCGGCTGGTCCCGCGGATTCCGAACCGTTAACAACGCGGCCGGGCTCCGGCACGCCGGCCCGGTGCCCACGGGTCCAAGGCCTAACCGCGGCCGCCGATGAGGGCGGCGAGCCCGTCGCAGATGGCCCGCAGGCCGAACTCATAGGCGTGCTCCGGGCTGTAGGCGCTGCCGTGGGCGGTGCCGGCGGCGGTCCCGACCCGGACCGCCAGCGGGTAGGCGCGCGGGTCGAGGGCACGCGCCAGCAACGGCGCGTGCGCCGTCCACCATTGCTCGTCGTCCATGGCCGATTCGCGGCGGGCGGCCCGGGTGTCGGCGGCAGCGCGGGCCCAGGCCTGGACGAAGGTCAGCAGGTGGGTGAGGGCGGCGTCGAGTTCCACGTCGGTGAGGCCGAGGCGGTCCAGCGCGGACAGCTCGTGCTCGTACTTGGCCATCAGCCCGGGGCCGAGCGGCGGGCGGACGGTGGAGACGGCCGCCGCCCAGGGGTGGGTCTCGAACAGCGCCCGGTTCTCGGCGGCGACCGCGGCGACCCGCTGCCGCCAGGGCTGCCCATCGGTGCCGGTGCGGGGCATCCGCGCGTAGGCGGCGTCGAGCATCAGGTCCAGCAGCTCGGCTTTGCCGGGGACGTAGGTGTAGAGGGCGGTGGGCACCACCCCGAGCCCGGCGGCGACCCGGCGC
>JAIRTY010000809.1 GCA_031254715.1 Nocardiopsaceae bacterium
GGCATCACGGCCCCGTTCTGGATCGCGGCGGCGGTGATGGCGGTCGTCACGGCCCTCGCGTGGCGGCCCCTCCGGCAGGCCGCCGCATGAGCCTGCCGGGCGCTGCCGCATGAGCCTCCGGGCGCCGGCGTATGAGCCCGCCGACTGCCACCGCATGAACCTTGCCGGGGGCCCCCGCATGAGCCCGCCGGGGCCGCCGCTGGTCGCCTGGCCGTGCTCCGCGGCTGGTGGGCGCGCCGGGTGCTGCCTCGCGATGGCCTGGGCAGGTGCTGCGCGCCCGGCCGGCTGGTGGACAATGCCCGCATGGAGTCCGCCCAGCCAGGGAACCCCCCGCCAGGCAGCCCTCCGCCGCCGGACCCGGCGTTCCGCCCGCTGCCGGACGGCGGCCGGGTGTTCGCGACCGCCCGCACCGTCCGCAGCACCGACGTCACCCCGGACGGCAGGCTCCGGCTCGACGCGGTGGCCCGCTACCTGCAGGAGGCCGCCGAGGACGACCTGACCGAGGCCGGCTGGCAGGAGCCCTGCGACTGGCTGCTGCGGCGGTGCGCGGTCGCGGTCCGCGCCTTCCCGCGCTACGGCGACCAGGTGCGGCTGAGCACGTTCTGCTCCGCGACGGGCCCGCGGTGGGCCGAGCGCACGACCACTCTCGCCGGCCGGGACGGGGACCTGATCCAGGCCCGGGCGGTGTGGGTGGCGACCGAACCGGGCACCGGCCAGCCCCGGCCGCTGGGCCCGGAGTTCCACCGGGTGTACGGGCCGGCGGCAGCGGGCCGCAGCGTGACGGCGCGGCTGTTCCACCCGCCGCCGGACGGCACGCCGGCCAGCCGGGCGTGGCCGTTGCGCGCCAGCGACTTCGACCCCGCCGGGCACGTGAACAACACCGTGCACTGGGCGGTCGTGGAAGACGTGCTGGCCGGGGCCGGCTGGCTGCCCGCCAGCGCGGAGGTCGAGTACCACCGCCAGATCCGGCCCGGCCAGCGGCCGCGGCTGGCAACCAGCGGGTCCGGCGGGGAGTTGCGGCTGTGGCTGCTGGCCGGGCGGCAGCGGCTGGCCTCCGCCTACCTGGCACGCTAGGGGCGCGTTCAGTAGTTCTTGGCCGTCGCGCAGCAGGCAGTAGATCTGCAGGACATGCCCTGGGCCGCAGCCGGTCACGGGCCCGCCTGAGAGAACACACAGCGGCGCGGTCCCCGGCGGCGCCGCGCGAGATGAGGAGCCGGCGTGACTGGTGACACCAGCTATGAACTCAGGCCCATCGGGCACGTCGAGTCCCCGCTGGCCGACCGGCGGGCCGCGCCGCGCCAGGGGTCCGAAGGCGCGCCGGAGGCGTGGCTGGTGTTCGACCCGCGCCTGGCCGAGGGCATCCGCGACCTCGCGGAAGGCTCCGAGATCCTGGTGCTGACCTGGCTTCACCAGGCACGGCGGGATGAGCTGGTCACCCGCCCGCGCGATGATCCACGGAACCCGCTGACCGGCGTGTTCAGCACCCGCTCCCCCGACCGGCCGAACCCGATCGGCCTGCACCGGGTACGGATCGCCGCCATCAGCGGGAACCGGGTCCTGGTGCACGGCCTGGAAGCCATCAACGGGACCCCCATCGCGGATGTGAAGCCGGTGATTGCGGTGCCGGAAGCCTGACCAGGCGCGTCACTCTCAGTAACCGTCCGGCCCGTCCTCCCGCGCCCCTCCCGCGTGTCCAGCCCCGCGTTCCGCGTGTCCAGCCCCGCGTGTCCTGGCCACCGCCCGCGCGTCCCCCGGTCTCCGTCAGCGCGTCCCCGCGCCGCGCCGCCCGCTTGCCCTTACCGCAATCGAGATATAACGTCTCTTCATGGCCACACAGGGGCACTGGCCGCCCGCTGGCGGCGGCCAGGATGACAACAGGCTCACCAGGGACAGCCGGGGCGCAGCAGCCGTTCCCGCCCGGCTCGGCCCGGCAGCGGAGGATTCCATCGCCGGGAACTGGTCCCCGGAGGAACCCTTCGACCGGAACTGGCCCGCGGCCGGGCCCGCCGGCCGGAAGCGCCGCCACCGGATCCGGCGCCGGCTGCGGCTGGCCGGGCTGAGCGTCCTGGCGTGGTTCCTCGCCGTCGTGGCGGTTGCCGTCTGGGTCCCGCACGGCGGGCTGTTGGCAGCGATCCTGGCGCTGGCGGGCCTGCCCGCGCTGGTGGCAGTGACCCTCGTCGTGGTGCTGGCACTGGTGGCGCGCTGGGCCTGGCGCAGCTCCGCGTGGCTGGAGGTGGTCCCGCTGGCGGCCGGTGCGCCCTGGCTGAGCCGCCTGCTGTGGGCCGCCCGGGCGCTGCTGGCGGGCCGGGCCGCCTGGCGGGCGGGCCGGCGGCTGCACCGCCGGGTCAGCCGGGCACCAGCCGCCTGACCAGCGCCACCTACCAGCCGAGGATGGCCGCCCGAGGATGGCCGGCCGGCCACGGCCGCTTGCCAACCGGGCACCGGCCGCCCGCCCCGGTGCGGGGCCGGCCTAGCCGCCCAGGGCCACGTATCTGACCAGGGTCACCAGTCAGCCGGGCACCGGCGGCCGGAGCGGAACCACCAGGTACCGGAACCCGGCTCCGGTCCCCGTCTCCTCCTGACCGCCCGCCCAGGTGATGAGCGCCGGCTTGGCCGGGCTGGTGAACTCCAGCCTGATCATGCCAGGCGGGGCCGGGCCCTCGCCGCTCCCTCCGCCCTCCGGCCCCTCGCCGCCAGCCGCCTGCGAGCCCTGGGCGTGCCGGGCCGGATCTCCCGCGGCCGCGGCGGCCAGCCCGTCGAGCAGGTAGTGCGGGTTGAACGAGATCTCCGGCTGGTCACCGTGGAAGCTCGCGGTCACCGTCTCCACCGCCCGCGCCCGGCCCTCGGTCCTGGCCTCGATCGTCACCCGGCCCGGGCCGAACGCCAGCCGCACCGGGCTGGCCCGGTCCGCGACCAGCGACACCCGCCGCACGGCTTCGATGAACGACGCGGCCGGCACTTCCGCCCGGCAGCCGAATGACTCCGGGAACCGGGACTGGTAACGGATGAACTCGCCGCCAATCAGCCGGGTCGCCAGCCGCCGCTCCCCGCTCTCGAAGCTGATCATGCCCTCGGCCGGGCGGGGCGCATCCCGGCCCGGGCGGGACGCGCCCCGCCCGGCCGCGCCCTCCTCACCAGGATCGTCAGCGGGCTGGAAGGACACCGTCACCGGCACGCCGGCGG
>JAIRTY010000277.1 GCA_031254715.1 Nocardiopsaceae bacterium
GTCCAGGGTGACCGGCAGCCGCCCGAACGACGGCCGGAAATCCAGCGTGTGGCACATGGACAGGCGGTCCACCATCACGTCGATGGGGCGGCCCGACGGGGCGGTGAAGTACAGCTGCCGGTCGCCGTTGAGCATGTTGAACCGGCGGTCCGCCGTGCAGCCGGCGCCCTCCAGGTAGGACGTGATCTTGCCGCGCTCCCTGGCCAGGCAGGCGAAGTCGATGTCCTGGCCGGTCCGGGCCCGGGGCGGGAACTGCGGGCACAGCACCCGCACCGCGAGCCCGCCCAGCAGCTTGAGCCCGAGGCCGGCGTCGGCGGCCCCGCGGGCGATCGCCAGGGCTTCCGGAAGGGGGTCGTCTGCGGGCGCCGTCACCGCGGGTTCACCGTTCGCCATGCCCAGGGTGCTCCTGGAATGCGGGAGCCCGCACATCCGTGCGGCGCTCGCAACGTGTTGTCACGTCACAATACCCCGCAAAACCCCACGTTGCCGGCCCCCTGGGGCGGGGCGCCGGCTGCTATCTGCGGGCGCTGCGAAGCAGCGTCCGCCGCAGCGCCGGCAGGTAGCCGGCGGCCACGAAGAGCGCGGCGACGGCGCCGCTCAGGTAGACGCCGGGACCGCCCAGGCCGCTGGCTGCCGGATCCACCAGGGCCAGCCCGGTCAGCCCGGCGGCGGCCGCTCCGAACAGGGTCACCGCCACGGTCGGCACGAAGCCGTCGGGCAGCGCCCGCGGCGCCCGGCGGAGCGCGATCACGTAGACGACCAGCATGATCACCCCGAGCATGCCGGCGGCCAGCCGCAGCGAGACCGCGTCGGCGCTGGCCTCAAGCATCGACGCCTGCGCGCAGCTGTGCGCGGCCGGCCAGTTCGCCAGCCAGTGCCGGCAGTCGGCCGCGGTGGCTCCCACGATGGTGGGAGCGCCGCCGACGAACTCGCGGCCGAGCGCCGCGTTCATGATGGCCGCCACCACCCCGCTGGCGCCGACCGCCAGCAGCCCGACCGAGACCAGCCGCCACGCCGACACCGCCAGGTCGGCAAGCACCGCGGCGCCAGGGAGCCCCCGCAGCCGCTGGTCGTGAGCGTGGACCACCGCGCCCACCGATCCGAAGCTGGAGATCGCCGCCTGCTTGGCCTCGTACTCGCTCAGCCCGGCCGCCAGGCCGTCAGCCACCGCCGCTTGCAGGTGGTCCTCGGCCTCGGCGAGGACCTGCCGGCCCTCCCGCGGCCTGACCCGCAGCTTGCGGTACAGCTCGTCGAGGTACTCCGCCACCGGGTCGCTCTGCGGCCCGCCGTCGCCGGTCATGCCGACCACCCCACCACGGCCCGCATGCCGCGGGCGAACCGGCGCCATTCGGTCTGCTCGGCGGCCAGCGCCGCCGCCCCCTTGTCGGTCAGCGCGTAGACCCGGCGGCGCCGGCCCTCGGCCTGGCCCCACGAGCTGGCCAGCAGCCCGTCGTCTTCGAGCCGGTGCAGCGCCGGGTACACAGTGCCCTCCGGCAGGTCGAACGTTCCCTCGCTCCGGTCCCGGAGCGCGGAGATGATCGCGTAGCCATGGGCTGGCCCCGCGGCCAGCACCGACAGCAGCAGCAGGTCGAGGTGCCCCTTCAGCCGTTCCCTGTTCATGTTCATGCCTAGTGATACTAGGCCTAGTGCTGCTAGGTATCAAGCCGGCGCACCGGTTGACTGGCGGGGCTGGCCTGGTCATCCTGGTTGCATGGCGGAGGATCCCGTTGCACCTGGGGCAACTTACCAGGCTGCGGAGCGGGTGCTGGCGCTGCTCGCGAGCTTCGAGGACGGCCGCGCTGAACTCGGCGTCACCGAGATGTCCCGGCTGCTCGGCGTGCACAAGTCCACCGCGTCCCGGCTGGCCGCGGTGCTGGAGCGGACCGGCTTCCTGACCCGCTCCGGCCGCCGGTTCCGGCTCGGGGTCGAGGTGATCAGGCTCGGCTCGCTCGCGCTGAGCAGCCTCGACCTCGTCACCCGCCTGCAGCCAGCGATGGACAAACTTTCGCAGCAGACCGGGGAGACAGTCAATCTCGCTGTCCCCGCGGGCCAGGATGTGCTGAACGTGGCCGAGGTTCCCAGCACCTACATCCTGAACAGCTCCGGCGGCTGGATCGGGCGGCGCACCACGCCGCACGCGGTGGCGAACGGCAAGGTGCTGCTCGCCTACCACGCGATCACGATGCCGCGGGTGCTGGAGCGCTACACCGACCGGACCGTCACCAGCCGGGCCGAGCTGGCCGCCGAGCTCGAGACCGTCCGGCGGGACGGGTACGCCACGGCCGTCGCCGAGCTCGAGGACGGCCTGGTCGCGGTGGCGGCCCCGGTGTTCGACGTGACCGGCGGCTGCGTGGCGGCGCTGTCGGTCTCCGGCCCGGAGTTCCGGATGCTCCCCGGCCAGCTCGGCGAGATCGGGCGGCTGTGCGCCTCGGCCTGACGGCGGAACCCATCCGGTAGTACCTGCCAGGCGCCGCGGCTCACCCCGCCCGGGTGAGCGGCTGGCCGGCACCGTGACGGTAGAACTCCGCCGGGTCCGCCGGCAGCGGGGTGTTCCCCAGGATCAGGTCAGCGGACTTCTCGGCGATCATCATGACCGGCGCATAGATGTTCCCGTTCGGGATGTACGGCATGACGGATGCGTCGACGACCCGCAGCCCGTCCACCCCGTGTACCCGCAGCGAGGCCGGGTCCGTCACCGCGCCCGGGCCGGTCCCCATCCGGCAGGTGCAGGAGGGGTGCAGCGCGGTCTCCGCGTCCCGCCGGACCCAGTCGAGCACCTGCTCCTCGGTGGTCACGCCCGGTCCCGGCGACAGCTCCCCCGCGTTGTACGGGGCGAACGCAGGCTGGTTCAGGATGTGCCGGGCGATCCGGATCGCCTCCGCCCATTCCCGCCGGTCGGTGGGCGTGGACAGGTAGTTGAAGCGCAGCGCCGGGTGCATCGCCGGGTCCCGCGAGACGATCTTGACCGTGCCGCGCGAGCCGGAGTACATGGGCCCGATGTGCACCTGGTAGCCATGGCCGCCGGCGGGCGCGGAGCCGTCGTAGCGGATCGCGATCGGCAGGAAGTGGAACATCAGGTTCGGGTAAGCGACTTCGTCGTTGCTGCGGGCGAACCCCCCGCCCTCGAAGTGGTTCGTCGCGCCCGGGCCGCTGCGGGCCAGCAGCCACCGCAGCCCCACCAGCGGCCGGTTGCGCCACTTCAGCGCCGGCGCCACCGACACCGGCAGCCGGGAGCCGTACTGGACGTACACCTCCAGGTGGTCCTGCAGGTTCTCGCCCACCCCGGGCAGGTCGGCGACCACCTCGATGCCCAGCGCCGCCAGCTCGGCCGCGTTGCCGATGCCCGACAGCTGCAGCAGTTGCGGGCTGTTGATGGCCCCGCCGCAGAGGATGATCTCGCCCCCCCGCGCCTGCGCCGCGGCGCCGCCGCGGTGCCGGTACTCCACCCCCACCGCGCGCGTGCCGTCGAACCGGATCCTGGTCACCATCGCCCGGCAGGTCAGCTCGAGGTTGCGGCGCCCGAGCACCGGGTGCAGGTAG
>JAIRTY010000016.1 GCA_031254715.1 Nocardiopsaceae bacterium
CCGCCGGCCGGTACATACTGGTCAGTATGGGGGCACCAGCTCAGGACGGTCAGCCACGGGTCGTGAGCAAGCCCGGCCAGGACGGGATCGACGCCCGCCGCCGGGCGCTCGGCGTGCTGCTCGCAGTGGCGGGGCTGCCGCTGCTGACCCTGGTCCTGCTGGCGGTGCCGGGCTCGCTCACCCTCACCGATCACCTGCTCATCTACCTGCTCGCGGTGGTGGGCCTGGCGGTGGTGGGCGGGTTCTGGGCGGCGGTGCTCGCCGCGGTGGCCGCCAGCCTGCTGCTGAACTGGTTCTTCACCCCGCCACTGCACACGTTCTCGATCGACCGCCCGCAGAACCTGCTGGCACTGCTGCTGTTCGTGACGGTGGCGGTGACGGTGAGCAGCGTCGTGCACCTGGCGGCGCGGCGGGCGGTCCAGGCCGCGGCCAGCCGGGAGGAGGCGACCTCGCTGCTGGCGCTGGCGCAGACGGTGCTGGGCGGGGCTGACACCCCGGCCGCCGTGCTCGGCCACCTCACAGCCACCCTGGGCGGGCATGCCGAACTGCAGGAGCGGGTGAGCGGCCGGTGGGTGCGGATCGCCGCCAGCGGCACCGCCCCCGACGAGCTCGCGGAGCCGGAGCCGGCCCGGATCGCGGTCCGCGAGGACCTGGCGCTGGTCATCGCCGGGCAGCCGGGCCCGGTCGCGCCCGGGCTGCTGGCGGGGTTCGCGGCGCAGGCCGCCGCCGCGCTGGACCGGGAGCGGCTGCGTACCCAGGCCGCCCAGGCCGAGGCGCTGGCCGAGGGGAACCGGATGCGCACCGCGCTGCTGGCGGCGGTCAGTCACGACCTGCGCACGCCGCTGGCGTCCATCAAGGCCAGCGTCAGCAGCCTGCGCCAGACCGACGTGGAGTGGAGCGCCGCCGACCGGGCTGACCTGCTGGCCACCATCGAGCGCAGCGCGGACCGGCTGGACGGGCTGATCGGCAACCTGCTCGACCTGAGCCGCCTGCACACCGGCTCGCTGCAGCCGTTCCTGCGCCCGGTCCCTGTCGACGAGGTGGCGCCGGTCGCCCTCCGCGGGCTGGACGGGACGGCGAGCGTGCTGCTGGCGGTCCCGGACGGGCTGCCGCTCCTGCGTGCCGACCCCGGCCTGCTGGAACGGGTGCTCGCCAACCTGTTCTCGAACGCGCTGCGGCACTCCCCCGCCGCGCAGCCGCCGGTGCTGCGCGCCCGCGAGCGGGCCGGCAGCGTGCTGCTGGAGGTCATCGACCACGGCCAGGGCGTGCCGGACGGTCAGAAGGACGCGATCTTCGAGCCGTTCCAGCGGTTCGACGGCCGCAAGGCCGGGGTCGGGCTCGGCCTTGCGGTGGCCAAGGGGTTCACCGAGGCCATGGGCGGCACCATCGCCGCGGCCGACACGCCGGGCGGCGGGCTCACGATCCGGGTCATGCTGCCGGCCGCGAGCACGGCTGCGGAGCCGGTGCTCGGCGGCGACCCGTGACCAAGGTCCTGGTGGTGGACGACGAGCCGTCCATCCTGCGGGCGCTGCGGATCAACCTGACCGCGCGGGACTACGACGTGAGCACGGCCAGCGACGGCGCGGGCGGGCTGGCGGCCATGGCGCGCGACCGGCCGGACGTGATGATCCTCGATCTCGGCCTGCCCGACATGGACGGCACCGAGGTGATCCGCGGTGTCCGGGGCTGGTCCTCGGCCCCGATCATCGTGCTGTCGGTCTGGGGCGCCGAGAGCCAGAAGGTGGCCGCGCTCGACGCGGGCGCTGACGACTACGTGACGAAGCCGTTCGGGATGGATGAACTGATCGCCAGGCTGCGGGCCGCGGTCCGGCGGGCGTCCCCGGCTCCCGACGAGCCGGTGGTGACGACCGGCGACTTCACCGTGGACCTGGCCGCCAAGCGCGTCACCAGGGCCGGGGACGGCGACATCCGGCTGACCCCCACCGAGTGGCAGCTGCTGGAGGTGCTGGTGCGCAACCGCGGCCGCCTGGTCACCCAGCGCCAGCTGCTGCAGGAGGTGTGGGGACCGGCCTACCGGACCGAGAGCAACTACCTGCGCGTGTTCATGGCCCAACTGCGCCGCAAGCTCGAGCCCGAGCCATCCCGGCCCCGGTACCTGCTGACCGACCCGGGCATGGGCTACCGTTTCGGCGCCTGACCGGTCCCCGCCCGTTCCTAAGCTGACCGCGGCCGGCTCAGCCACCGGCAGCTGGCTGCGGATCCACCGCTCCAGCGCCGGCCCGCTCTCCAGCGAGGTGATCAGCGCGTACCGGGGCTCGGGCCCGAGGTGCGAGACCACGTGCCAGAGCCGCTCGGTGTCCACCACCAGCTGCCGGTACTTGATGGCCGGGATCCGGTGCTCGGTGGCCGGGTCGGTCTTGTCCTTCCGCAGCACCATGTAGGACTCGGGGCAGTGGGTGAGCTCCAGCCAGGCGCGCACCACCCAGCCCTCGCCGTCCGGGTTGAGCCGGTTGTTGTCATCGAGGTGCAGGTGCCGGTACACCTCCTCGCGGGTGGCGTACGGCCGCAGCTTGATCACCCGCACCCGCCCGAAGCGGGTGCCGAGGTTCTCGACGTAACGGACCAGGGACGGGCAGATGTCCTGGTTCTGCGTCCAGACGCCATCCTTGTCCGGCTTGCCGTGCTCCCAGAACCCGCCGCATTCCATATCGCCGAGCGCCGAGGCGATCGGCGCGAAGTTCGTGTCCCCGCCGGACTTCCAGTCCATGTACCCGAGGCTGCGGAACTCGCTTTCCGGGATGGCCGGGCCCTCGTAGTCCCGCAGCACGACATAGCCGTTCTCTTCCAGCATGGGCAGCGTTCGATGCACCCGATTACCTCCTCCGGCCACCGCCGCCGGTAACAGGTGCTGCCCGCTGCCAGGAAACCGGAAACCCGGTGTCACAGCAGTTATTCGGGGAACCGTGCGATGACGGCCAGAACCATCCCGAATTCCCCGCAGAACGGAATATCAGGACAGAAAGAATGATCGACGGGGAGGCCACCATAGGCCGTTACCGGATTTTGAGGTCGTGCCGGGTTACCTGCCTTGTCACAGCGGGTACCGCCTGATAACGGTCGGTAGCGACCAACAGGGCAACAGGGGGGTAGATGAGAGTGCACGGCAGTCACGGGCCGGGCCCTGGCGGCGGGACCCGTTTCGCCCGGCAGCGACAGCGGCTGGTAGTGATCGGCGTGGTGGGCATCTTCGCCCTGCTCATGGCCGCGTGCTCGGGTGCTCAGGGACCCAGGGCGGCGAAGGCCAGCGCCCCTCCGCGGCTGGTCGTCACGCCCGGCAACGGCACCGGCAAGGTCAAGCCCAGCCAGGTCGTCACCGTGGGGGCAGCCCACGGCACGGTCGAGAACGTGATGGTGCTGACCAAGGGCTCCGACCCGGTCGGCGGTGACTTCAATCCCGCGCACACCACCTGGCACAGCTCCTGGAACCTGGAGCCGTCCCGGGAGTACACCGTGACCGCGACGGTACGCGGCGCGTCGGGCAAGTCCGTGACCGAGCAGACCTCGTTCCACACCATGACGCCGGCCAAGACCTTCCAGGCGCAGATCACCGAGCAGGCCGGCCAGACCTACGGGGTCGGCATGCCGATCATGCTCACCTTCAATCACCCGGTGCGGAACAAGGCAGCGGTCGAACGGGCCATGCAGATCCAGACCTCCAAGCCGGTCGTCGGCGCCTGGTCGTGGGATGGCAGCAAGGCGCTCAACTTCCGGCCCCGGAGCTACTGGCCGCAGCACACGCGGGTGCAGTTCGTGGCGCACCTGTCCGGGGTGCAGGCCTCACCCGGCGTGTACGCGACCAAGGACCTGACCCAGTCGTTCCGGATCGGCAACTCGCTGATCGCGGTCGTCAGCGCCAGCAACCACTACGAGAATATCTACTACCGCAAGAAGCTGCTCGGGCACTGGCCGGTCAGCACCGGCTCGCCCGGCGACGACACCGCCAACGGCACCTACCTGACCATCGAGAAGGGCAACCCGGTGCTGATGAGCGGACCGGGGTACACGAA
>JAIRTY010000040.1 GCA_031254715.1 Nocardiopsaceae bacterium
CCGCCGGCCCCGGCGGCCCCGCCGGCGCGGCTCCCGGTGCGCCCGCTGCTGACGACGCCAGGCCGGTTCCGGCGGCTGCGGTGAGGCCGGCCGCGGCCGCGGCCGGGCTGGCCCGGACGGTGCCCCCGCCGCGGCGCGGGCCGCACCAGGTACCAGCCCCTGTCCTGCTGGCGGCCGCGGTTCCGCCGCCGGCTCACATCCCGCCGGCTCACATCCCGCCGGCGGCTATGCCCGGGGCACCGGGACGCTGGCCGACCTGGCCGCCGCCAGCGCCGGCGGCGTCCGGGCGGGTGCCGGCGGCCAGCAAGTGCAGCTGCGAGAACGGGCACCCCCGGGCATCCGCCAGGCCGGACTGGGCCCCGTTCTCGTATCGCTGCGGCCGGGACCGGCCGTCGCACGCCCAGCCGCTCGCCAGCGAGTGCGGGCAGCGCGGCCTTGAACCTGACCAGCGGGGACAATAATCTATCAAAAAGATAGACAAACCCTGACCCGGAGGATCGCGCATGTCTGCCACCGACGAGTACCTGGCCAGCAACGCCCGCTACGCCGAGTCCTTCCGCGGCCAGCTGCCGGCCCCGCCATCCCGCGAGGTCGCGGTGGTGGCCTGCATGGATGCCCGGCTCAACGTGTACGCGATGCTGGGCATCGGCGACGGGGAGGCGCACGTGATCAGGAACGCGGGCGGGGTCATCACCGACGACGCGATACGCTCGCTCGCCATCAGCCAGCGGCTGCTGGGCACGCGGGAGATCATCCTGATCCATCACTCGGACTGCGGCATGCTGAGCTTCACCGACGACGCGTTCAAGCGGTCGATTCAGGACGAGACCGGGATCAAGCCATCCTGGGCTCCTGAGTCCTTCACCAACCTGGACGAAGACGTGCGCCAGTCGATAGCCAGGATCAAGGCCAGCCCGTTCCTCCCGCATAAGGACGCGATCCGGGGGTTCGTGTTCAGCGTCGGCGACGGCAAGCTCACCGAGGTCAGCTGAGCAGTCCGGCCGCTCTCGGCAGATCAGCGGCGGCCGGCCCGGCTGCCGCTCGTGGTCCGGACGGCCGGTCGCGCGCCCGTTCGCGCGGCCGTTCGCGCGGCGGGGCGGCGGCCGGGGCGGCCGGGGCGGCCGGGCGGCCGGCGTAATCACCCAGGCGCGCCGCGCGGAGCGCCAGCTCCATGGCGAACCGGGCGTCGGGGTCGGTGAACCTGTCCCCCAGCAGCTCCTCCAGCTGACGGAGCCGGTACCGCACCGTCTGCGGGTGCACGCCGAGCCGCTCCGCCACCTGGACCGCAGAGCCCCGGGTCTCCAGCAGGGCGGCCAGCGTGTCGGTGAGGTGCCGCCGCCGCTGCGGCGGCAGGCCTGCCAGGGCGGCGAGCTCCTGCCCGGCGAGCTTGTCGGCCAGCGCCAGGTCCGCCACCAGCCACAACGTGACCAGGTGGTCCTGGCAGCGGGCCAGCGGGCCGTTGATGATCCCGGCGCGTGACAGCGCCAGCGCCTGCCGCGCCCAGCGGAGCGAATCGCCGGCCTCGGCCAGCGGCACGGTGAGCCCGGCGGTGGCGCGGTACCCGGCAAGCCAGGACACCAGCGCCGCGTTTCGCCGCGGCGTCAGCGGCCCCGGGATCAGCAGGTACGGCTCGAGGGCGGCGAGGTCGCCGAGGATATCCGCGTCGAGCGGGCAATCCGCCAGGCCGGGGCCGGCCTGGACGGCGATCATCGTCACCTCGCGCGGCACGGTCCACCACGCCCGGATCGCCACCTCCTCCACCGCCTCGCGCGAGGGGGCCGGGCACTCGAGGATGAGCGCCAGCAGGCGCCGCCGCCATTCCTGCCGCTGCTGGGCCGAGCTGGCCTGCTCGGTCAGATAGCCGTGGTGCGACTGGGAGGCAAGCTCGGTGACGAAGTTGAGTACCGCGTCTGCCAGCACCGCCACCACCGGGGATGACAGCTCGGCGCGGCGGTTCAGTTCCATGATCCGGTGCCATGAGACCTGGGCGCCCACCCGGTAGGCGGCCTGCAGGGCATCCAGGCTCCGGCCCTTCCTGGCCTCGTTCAAGCCAAGCCTGCGGCACAGCCGGATCAGGTCGGCCGACGGTGCGTGCGGGTCGGCCAGGTGATCCACGAAGGTGGTCAGCGCCATCCCGACGCTGGTCCGCAGTGCCTGGCCGAACGACCTGTCGAGTGGTTGCGCGTACTCGGGAATAGCGCCCCGGATCCGCGTAGTGATCTCTTCGGCCAGGCTCGGTAATTCCGGCCGTATCAGCTCCGCGAGATCGGGGGGTAACGTTCTGCCCTGCCAGTCAGGTTGGTGGGGGTGCAACGAGTTGGCCACTGAACACTCCTCCGCGCCCCGGCTCGATACTTCCGGCGCGGTGGCCGAGGCGGGGCGGCGGCCCGCGGCACGGCCCCCGCCGGGCGGATGTCCGGCTTCCCGGCAACCAGGCTCGGCGGCCAATCCCGCCCGCACTTCAATGTGCGCTGACGGCAATCAGTTCGTCAAGCCTGACCATTGGCGCCGTTGGCCCGGAACCCGCCCGGCGGCAACGGAACATGGCCCCGCGGACCCGGCGCGGCGACTGTCCAGACCGGTGAAATTGTCACGCGGTCGATAAAGGCGAGCCGCCCTTCGTGTGCCGATTTGCTAAGAAGTCCCGGCGGCCGGTCGCAGGCTTCCTGGTTCCCCCGGCCAGACGTTGCCAGCCGGCTACAACCCGGTAACTCCCGGGTTTGCACGTTCAAAGCATGGCCGGAACCCGAATTTCGGTCGCACGCCGAGCCGTCGCAGCAACCGGTACCGGCAGGGCCAGCAGCCCGGATGCGCGCCCGCCGGCGGCTGAATCCGAAGCGCGCCCGACAGCATCGCATCCCGGCCGGTAAAATCCCTCCACATAGGACAGGGGCGCCGGCCCCGGGGGGCGGCGCGAACGGGG
>JAIRTY010000050.1 GCA_031254715.1 Nocardiopsaceae bacterium
GAGCTGGTCTCCTCGTTCAAGGAGATCGTGCGCGAACGGACGGGACGGGACTTCCCGCAGCAGCCGCGCGAGCAGATGGATCTCGCGATCGGCGCGGTGTTCGACTCCTGGAACTCCGATCGGGCCGTGCTCTACCGGCGCCAGGAGCGGATACCGGCCGACCTGGGCACCGCCGTCAACGTGGTGGCGATGGTGTTCGGGAACCTGGGCATGGACTCCGGCACCGGGGTGGCCTTCACCCGCGACCCGGGCACCGGCCAGCAGGGCATCTACGGCGACTACCTGCAGAACGCCCAGGGCGAGGACGTGGTGGCCGGCATCCGCAACACGGTCCCGCTGCAGGACCTCGAGCAGATCGACGCCGCGTCCTACAAGCAGCTGCTCCAGATCATGGAGACGCTGGAGACCCACTACCGCGACCTGTGCGACATCGAGTTCACGATCGAGCGGTCCAAGCTCTGGATGCTGCAGACCCGGGTCGGCAAGCGCACCGCCGGGGCCGCCTTCCGGATCGCCACCCAGCTGGTCGACCAGGGCCTGATCGACATGGACGAGGCCGTCACCAGGGTCACCGGCGATCAGCTCGCGCAGCTGATGTTCCCGCGGTTCGACGTCGGCCACGACGTCACCAAGATCACCAAGGGGGTCAGCGCGTCCCCCGGGGCTGCGGTCGGCAAGGCCGTGTTCGACTCCGCCCGCGCGGTCGAGATGGCCGCGGCCGGCGACGACGTGATCCTGGTCCGGCGCGAGACCAACCCGGACGACCTGCACGGGATGATCGCCGCCAAGGGCATCCTCACCAGCCGCGGCGGCAAGACCAGCCATGCCGCGGTGGTTGCCCGCGGCATGGGCAAGACCTGCGTCTGCGGCGCCGACGAGCTCGACGTCGACATCACCGGGCGGCGGCTCACCGGCCCCGGCGGCGTGGTCATCGCCGAGGGCGACGTGCTGTCCATCGACGGCACCAGCGGCGCCGTGTACGCGGGCGAGGTCCCGGTGGCCGCCTCCCCGGTGGTGCAGTACTTCGAGGGCGGGCTCGACAGCTCAGCCGACGACCTGGTCAAGGCCGTCGACCGGATCATGAGCCACGCCGACGAGCGCCGCCGTCTCGGCGTCTACGCCAATGCCGACACCGGCGACGACTGCGCCCGGGCGCGGCGGTTCGGCGCCGGCGGCGTCGGGCTGGTCCGCACCGAGCACATGTTCCTGGGAGAGCGGCGCCGGCTCGTCGAGCAGCTCATCCTGGCCGAGGACGACGCCACCCGGCAGACGGCGCTGGACTCGCTGGAGCCGCTGCAGCGGGGCGACTTCGTGGAGATCTTCGAGGCGATGGACGGGCTGCCGGTCACGATCCGGCTGATCGACCCGCCGCTGCACGAGTTCCTGCCCGACCTCACGGAGATGTCAGTGAAGGTGGCACTGGCCGGGGACCAGGTGACCGAGAAGGACCGCAAGCTGCTGGAGGCGGTGCGCCGCCTGCACGAGCAGAACCCCATGCTCGGACTGCGCGGGGTCCGGCTCGCGCTGGTCATCCCGGGGCTGGCGGCCATGCAGGTGCGGGCGATCGCGCACGCCGCCGCCGAGCGCAAGAAGGCAGGCGGCGACCCGCACCCGGAGATCATGGTCCCGCTGACCGCCTCGGTGCAGGAGATGGAGATCTCCAAGGAGGAGATCGCCAAGGTGGTCGACTCGGTGGAGAAGGAGACCGGCACCCACGTGCACACGCTGATCGGCACCATGATCGAGGTGCCGCGGGCGGCGATGCTGGCCGGCCAGATCGCGCAGTCCGCCGAGTTCTTCTCGTTCGGCACGAACGACCTCACCCAGATGGGCTGGGGCTTCTCCCGCGACGACGTAGAGGGCGCCTTCTTCAGCAAGTACATCGAGCTTGGCATCTTCGGAGTGTCGCCGTTCGAGACCATCGACACCGAGGGCGTGGGCCGGATGGTCCAGATCGCCACCGACGAGGGCCGGGCGGTGCGACCGGACCTGGAGCTCGGGGTGTGTGGCGAGCACGGCGGCGACCCGGACTCGGTGCACTTCTTCCACCAGGTGGGCCTCAACTACGTGTCCTGCTCGCCGTTCCGGGTGCCGGTGGCCCGGCTGGAGGCGGGCCGGGTGGTGATCCTCGAGTCCGCGGGCGGCAGCGACACCCGGTGACAGCCGCCGCGCCGCGATAGGGCGGTGAGGCGGTGAGCGAACTGGCCGGCTACGGCCAGGCGGCAACCGCGCGGAGGGTGCCGGAGCCTGCCAAGGCAGCGCAGGCCTCCGGCGCCTTCGCGCGCTCGCCGTTCGAGCGGGACCGGGCCCGGGTGCTGCACACCTCCGCGCTGCGCAGGCTGGCCGCCAAGACCCAGGTCGTCGAGATCGGAACCGGGGATTTCCCGCGCACCCGGCTCACTCACTCGCTGGAGTGCGCGCAGATCGGCCGGGAACTCGGGGCGGCCATCGGCTGCGACCCCGATCTGGTGGATGCCGCCTGCCTGGCGCATGACCTGGGGCACCCGCCGTTCGGCCACAACGGCGAGGCGGTGCTGGCCGAGCTGGCCGCGCCCTGCGGCGGCTTCGAGGGCAACGCCCAGACGCTGCGGCTGCTGACCCGGCTGGAGGCCAAGGTGCCGGGCGCGGGCCTGAACCTGACCCGGGCCACCCTGGATGCGACGATCAAGTACCCGTGGGGCCGCCGCCCCGGCACTCCGGGCGCCCCGGCTGCTGCGGCTGCTCCGGGGGACGACCTCCCTTATCCGGCGGGCAAGTACAACTACTACGCCGACGACGCGGAGGCGTTCCGGTGGCTCCGCGACGGCGCCCTGTCCGGGCGCCGCTGCCTGGAGGCACAGGTCATGGACTGGGCGGACGACGTCGCCTATTCCGTGCACGACCTGGAGGACGGCCTGCACGCCGGCCTGATCACGCTGCCCGCGCTCGGCGACCCGGCCCACCGGGCGGCGGTGACCGAGCTCACCGCCGTCCTGTACTGCGCCCCCGGCTCGGCCGGGCCGGCCGAGCTGGACGAGGTGTTCGGCGCGCTGCTGGCGCTGCCGTTCTGGCCGGGCCGCTTCGACGGCAGCCAGCAAAGCCTGGCCGGGCTGAAGAACCTGACCAGCGAGCTGATCGGGCGGCTGTGCGGGGCGGTGCAGGCGGCCACGGCCGCGGCCAACAGCGGCTCTCGCCACCCCGGTCCTGGCTCGGGGGGGCGACCCCCCCACACCCCCCCGGCGGGGCATGGCTCGGGGGGGCGACCCCCCCACACCCCCGCGCTGACCCGGTACGCCGCCGACCTGGTGGTGCCCCGGCGGCAGCGGCTCGAATGCGCGTTGCTCAAGGGGGTCACCGCGCATTTCGTCATGAGCCGGGACCGGCATGCGGAGGTACAGGCCCGGCAGCGGGAGCTGATCATCGAACTGGCCGCGGCGGTGCAGGCCGGCGCCCCGGAAACGCTCGACCCGGCGTTCCGCCCGGACTTCGCCGCGGCCGGCTCGGACGCCGCCCGGCTCCGGGTGATCATCGATCAGCTTGCATCGCTCACCGACACGTCCGCCCATTCCTGGCACCGGCGGCTGTGCCAGTGACAAGCTAATAGCGTCCAGGTGCGCAGGCGCACCTAGTTCGGGAAGGAGCAGGAAACCATGCCCGCAGAGCCGGCTTACGTGATCGTCGGTGCCAGCCTGACCGGCGGCAAGGCCGCCGAGACCTTGCGCGAGGAAGGTTTCGGCGGGCCGATCGTGCTGCTCGGCACGGAGCCGGAGCGGCCCTACGAGCGGCCGCCGCTGTCCAAGGGGTACCTGCTGGGCAAGGAGGAGAAGTCCTCGGTCTACGTGCACGACCAGGCCTGGTACGCCGAGCAGGACGTGGACCTGCGGACCGGCGTGACGGTGACCGCCGTGGACCCGGCCGCTGGTCAGGTCACCCTCGACGGCGGCGAGACCATCGGCTATGACCGCCTGCTGCTCGCGACCGGCGCCTCCCCGCGCCGGCTGAACGTGCCCGGCGGCGACCTCGACGGCGTGCTGTACCTGCGCACGGTCGCCGAATCTGAGCACCTCGGCAGCGTGCTGCGGCATGGTGGCAAGGTCGCCATCGCTGGCGCAGGCTGGATCGGCCTGGAGGTGGCGGCGGCCGCCCGCGAGTTCGGGTGCGAGGTCACCGTGATCGAGCCGGAACCGGTGGCGCTGCACCGGGCGCTGGGCCCTGAGCTCGGCGGGATGTTCACCGACCTGCACCGCGAGCACGGCGTGACGTTCCGGTTCGGGGAAGGGCTGAGCGAGATCCGCGGCTCCGGTGGCAGCGCCGCCGCGGTCGTCACCTCGGCCGGAGCCGAGGTGCCCGCGGACGCGGTGGTGATCGCGGTCGGCGTGCGGCCCAACACCGGCCTGGCGGCCGACGCCGGTCTTGACATCAGCAACGGCGTCACGGTGGACGCGGCGCTGCGCACGTCGGTGCCGGGAATCTACGCGGCCGGGGACGTGGCGGACGTGTTCAACTCGCTGCTGGGCCGCCGGGTCCGGGTCGAGCACTGGGCCAACGCGCTGAGCAGCGGCCCCGCCGCCGCCCGCGCCATGCTGGGCCAGCCGGTCAGCTACGACCAGGTCCCCTACTTCTTCACCGACCAGTACGACCTCGGCATGGAGACCGCCGGGGTTCCCGAGCCCGGCGGTTACGACCAGGTCGTGTACCGGGGTGACCGGGCTGGCAGGGAGTTCATCGCGTGCTGGCTGTCCGGCGGGGCACTGGTGGCCGGGATGAACGTCAACGTGTGGGACGTGTCCGACGACATCCAGGACTTGATCCGGTCCAAGCGCCAGGTGGACACGGCCCGTCTCACCGACCCGGACGTCCCGCTCAACGAGGTGTAGCAGCTGTCTCCACGGCGGCCCGGAGGGACCCCTATGCCAGCACAGGGCGGGGATAACCCCGCGTTCGACTCCAGCGTCGCGCACATCGCCCGGGTCTATGACTACTGGCTGGGCGGCAAGGACAACTACGAGGCCGACCGGCGGGCCGGCGACCAGGCGATCGAGGTGTATCCCGACATCGTCCGGTCGGTGAAGGCCAATCGGGCGTTCCTTGCCCGTGTTGTCCGCTACCTGGCCCGGGACGCGGGCATCCGCCAGTTCCTCGATATCGGGACCGGCATCCCGACCGCCAACAACACCCACGAGGTGGCGCAGTCAGTGGCCCCCAGCAGCCGGGTGGTGTACGCGGACAACGACCCGGTCGTGCTCGCTCACGCCCGGGCGCTGCTGACCAGCAACTCCGATGGCGCGACCGACTACATCGACGCCGACCTCCGCGACACCGGGACGATCCTGGACCACGCCAGCCAGACGCTGGACTTCACCCGGCCGGTGGCGGTCATGCTCATCGCGATCTTGCACGTGATCGGGGACGAGGACCAGCCGGCAGACCTTGTCGCCAGGCTGATGGGTGCGGTGCCGTCGGGCAGTTACCTGGCGATGTCCCATGTTGCATCCGACATCGTGCCGGGTCCGGCGGCCGAGATGGTCAGGCGGCTCAACTTGTCCGTGCACGAGAAGACCAATCCGCGCACCCAGGCGGACGTGGCACGCTACTTCGATGGCCTGGAGGTGCTCGAGCCCGGGGTGGTGCGGGTCCAGCACTGGCGGCCCGATTCCGAGCTGGAGTCCGCGACCCCGTCCAACATGTGGGGCGGGGTGGGCCGCAAGCCGTGATGAGGCGCCGGCCTGGGGATGCTACCGGCCGTCCAGGACGGCGGTGAGGACGGCCGCGGTGTCGGTGAGGTCCGGCAGCACGGCGCCGGCCCCGGCGGCGGCAAGCTCGGCGGCGGCCGAACGGCCGGTCGCCACGGCGACCGAGCGGGCCCCGGTCGCCTGCGCCGCGGCCACGTCCAGCGGGGTGTCGCCGATCAGCACGGTCGCGGTCCCGCCGAAGCTCGTGCCGTGCACCCGGGCGGCGTTGCGCCGCGCCTGGTGGACGAGCTCGGCCCGGACCTCGTGGTGGTCGCCGTAGGCACCGGCATCGAGGTCGAGGTAGCTGGTCAGCCCGGCAGCCCCGAGCTTGACCCTGGCCAGCGCCGGGACGTTGCCGGTGAGCACGGACTGGACGACGCGCCCCGGTACCGAGCCGAGGGCGGCGAGGGCGGCGGGCACGCCGGGCAGGACCCGGACCCGCTCCCGGGCGGGCCATGGCAGCTCCGGCGCCCGGGCGGCCATCAGCGCCAGGAACTCCTCCAGGTGGGCTGCCGGGTCGCTGATCCCGGCGCGGGCCAGGGTGTCGGCCACGATCGCGCGGTCGGTGCGGCCGGCCATCGGCACCATGCCGGGCAGCTCCCCGCCGAACAGCTCGCGGAACACGCTGCGGTACAGCTCCTCGCCGAGGCCGGCCGAATCGATCAGCGTGTAGTCGACGTCCCACAGCACCAGCACGCCGCCGTCCGCCACCCCGCGAAGGTACCAGGACAGCCTGGGGCAGATCTCCGGCGTCCCGGGCGTTTCCGGCCGGGGCGTGGGGCGCCCGGCCACTAGACTCGCCCTGCGGGGAGCGGGGGGGGCCGATCCCGCGAGGAGCCTAGCCGGGTGCGGACGCGAGCGGAGGATGCCCATGCCAGGCAAGATCCGCGACGAGGACATCGCGCTGGTACGTGAGCGCTCGCCCGTCGACGAGGTGATCGGCGAGTACCTGCAGCTGCGCAACGCCGGTGGCGGATCGCTGAAGGGGCTGTGCCCGTTCCACGACGAGAAGACCCCCTCGTTCAACGTGACCCCGGCCCGCGGGCTCTGGTACTGCTTCTCGGAGGCAGTGGGCGGCGACGTCATCAAGTTCATCGAGATGATCGACAACCTCTCGTTCCCGGAGGCGGTCGAGCAACTGGCGGCCCGGGCCGGCATCGACCTGCGCTACGAGCAGGGCGGCACCGTCCCCGGGCACGAGCAGAGCCAGCGCAGGCGGCTGCTGGCCGCGAACCAGGCGGCGGCCGAGTTCTTTTCCGAACGGCTCCGCAGCCAGGCAGCTGCCGGTGCCCGCGGGTTCCTGTCCGAGCGGGGTTTCGAGCTCGCGGACGCGGACCGGTTCGGGCTCGGGTACGCGCCTGCTGAGTGGGAGGCACTCACCCGGCATCTGCGCGGCCGCGGCTACTCCGACGCCGAGCTGCTCACGGCGGGGCTGGCCAGCCAGGGCCGGCGCGGACCGGTCGACCGGTTCCGCGGCCGCCTGATCTGGCCGATCCGCGACCTCAGCGGGGACGTGATCGCGTTCGGCGCCCGCAAGCTCAACCCGGCCGAGGACGGCCCCAAGTACCTGAACACCCCCGAGACCCCGCTGTTCAAGAAGAGCTCGGTGCTGTACGGCGCCGACCTGGCTAAGCGGGACATCGCACACCGTCGGCAGGCGGTCATCGTGGAGGGCTACACCGACGTGATGGCCTGCCACCTGGCCGGCGTGACCACCGCCGTGGCGACCAGCGGCACCTCGTTCGGTGACGGTCACATCAAGATCTTGCGCCGGCTGCTGATGGACGCCAGCGAGTTCCGGGGCGAGGTGATCTTCACCTTCGACGGCGACGAGGCGGGCCAGCGGGCCGCGCTGCGCGCGTTCGGGCTGGAGGAGAAGTTCGTCACCCAGACGTTCGTGGCCATCCAGCCGGACGGGCTCGATCCCTGCGACCTCCGGCAGGCGCAGGGCGACGCCGCGGTGCGGGACCTGGTCGCCCGGCGGGTGCCGGTGTTC
>JAIRTY010000052.1 GCA_031254715.1 Nocardiopsaceae bacterium
CGGGAAGGTCACGTTCGGGAACGTGCGCGGCCGCCGCGCGGTCAGCATCACCCCGGAGCCCTAGCGCCGGGAATCACCAAGGGACATGCGTCGTCAGGGGCGGACCGGCAGCCGGTCCGCCCCTGACGCATCCGGAGGACGGCGGAGGAGGTGAGCAGCCGTGGCTGAGTTCGCTGACGAGGTCTCGGTCCGCGTGCGGGCGGGCAACGGCGGGCACGGCTGCGCCTCCGTTCACCGCGAGAAGTTCAAGCCGCTGGGCGGCCCGGACGGCGGCAACGGGGGCCGCGGCGGAGACGTGATCTTCGAGGTTGATCCCGGCGCAGCCACCCTGCTCGACCTGCACCGGCGGCCGGTCCGGCGGGCGGGAAACGGCAGGCCTGGCAGCGGCTCCCACCGCAACGGCGCCGACGGCGCCGACGTGGTCGTCCGGGTGCCTGACGGCACGATGGTGATGATCGAGGACGGCCAGGTGCTCGCGGACCTGGTGGGGGCGGGCACCAGGTTCGTCGCCGCCGAGGGCGGCCGGGGCGGGCTCGGCAACGCCGCGCTGGCCTCGCCGCGGCGCAAGGCGCCGGGCTTCGCCCTCCGCGGCGAGCCCGGCCGGGAGCTCTCGCTGCGGCTCGAGCTCAAGACGGTCGCCGACGCCGGGCTCGTGGGCTTCCCTAACGCCGGCAAGTCATCGCTGATCAGCGCCCTGTCGGCGGCCCGGCCGAAGGTAGCCGGCTACCCATTCACGACCCTCGTGCCGCATCTGGGCGTGGTGGAGGCCGGGGATACCCAGTTCGTGGTGGCCGACGTCCCCGGGCTGATCCCGGGCGCGAGCCAGGGCAAGGGGCTGGGCCTGGACTTCCTGCGGCACGTCGAGCGCTGCGCGGTGCTCGTGCACGTGCTCGACTGCGCGGCGCCGGCGGCCGAAGCCGTGCCCGGCGGCCCGGCGGCCGAAGCACCGGGCCGCCGGGACCCCGTCGCCGACCTGGACGTGATCGAGGCCGAGCTGGCCGGGTACGAGTCCGCGGCGGGCACCAGCCTCGCGGACCGGCCCCGGCTGGTCGCCCTGAACAAGATCGACGTGCCCGAGGCACGGGAGTTGGCGGCGCAGGCAGCCGTCAGGCTCGCGGCCCGGGGCCTGACGGTCTGCCAGGTCTCCGCTGCCACCCGGGAGGGCCTGCGGGAGCTCGCGTTCGCCATCGGCGCCGCCGTGGCCGCCGCCCGCGCGGCGGCGCCGCCGCCAGCGCCGTCCCGGCAGGTGATCAGGCCGGAACCGGCAGCCGGGCCGGAGTTAGAGGTCACGCGGGCGGGTGAGAACCGCTTCCGGGTACGCGGGGACAAGCCCGCCCGGTGGGTGCGGCAGACCGACTTCGGGAACGACGAGGCGGTCGGCTACCTGGCTGACCGGCTGGCGCGGCTCGGGGTCGAGGAGGCGCTGGCGAAGGCGGGCGCCACCGTCGGCGCCGAGGTCATGATCGGCGACGACCCGGACCCGGTGGTGTTCGACTGGGACCCGGATTTGCCCGCCGGGACGCCGCACGGGTTCGGGCCCCGCGGCACCGACCGGCGGCTGGCGACATGACCAGCGGGGAGGCGGCCGGCCACCGGCAGGACGTCGCCGCCGCCCGCCGGGTGGTGGTCAAGGTCGGCTCCTCCTCGCTGGCCACGCCCGACGGCGGGCTGGATCCCGGTCGCGTCACCGCGCTCGCAGACGTGCTGGCGGCCCACGCCGGCGACGGGACCCAGCTGGTGCTGGTGTCCTCCGGCGCGATCGCGGCTGGCCTGTCCCCGCTCGGGCTGCCCCGCCGGCCGCGCGACCTCGCCACCCAGCAGGCTGCCGCCAGCGTGGGACAGGGCCTGCTGGTCGCCGCCTACACGGCCGCGTTCGCCCGGCACGGGATCAGGACCGGGCAGGTGCTGGTCACGGCCGATGACATGATGCGCCGCGCCCACTACCGGAACGCCCAGCGCACCCTGCACCGGCTGCTGGAGCTCGGGATCCTGCCGGTGGTGAACGAGAACGACACGGTGGCCACCGACGAGATCAGGTTCGGGGACAACGACCGGCTCGCCGCACTGGTCGCGCACGTGGTCAGGGCCGAAGCCCTGATCCTGCTGTCCGACGTGGCAGGCCTCTACGACAGCGACCCGCGGCAGCCGGGCGCCCTGCTGATCGCCGAGGTGCGCGACCGGGCCCAGCTGACGCAGGTGAGCCTGGGCCCGGCCAGGCCCGGCCGGGCAGGCGGGGCCCGCATCGGCACCGGCGGCATGGCCGCCAAGGTCGAGGCGGCCCTGATCGCCACCGATGCCGGGATCCCGACGGTGGTAGCCAACGCCAGCCGGGCGGGCGAGGCGCTGGCAGGCGGCCCGGCGGGGACGTACTTCGCGCCGCATGACCGCCGTCCCACCGCCCGCCAGCTGTGGCTGGCCTACGCGGCGGTCGGGCTGGGCAGGCTGCTGCTCGACGACGGGGCCGTGGCCGCGGTGGTAGAGCGCCGCGCCTCGCTGCTGCCGGCCGGGGTCACCGGCGTGGAGGGCGGGTTCGAGGCCGGCGATCCGGTGGACCTCTGCGATGCGGCCGGTCGCGTGGTGGCCAGAGGGCTGGTCAACTACGACGCGCGGGAGATTCCCGGGCTCATGGGCAGGTCCACCCGCTGGCTGGGCGCCAAGCGCGGCCCCGGGTACCAGCGGGAGATCATGCACCGGGACGACCTGGTCCTGCTGGCAGGCGGCCCCGGCCGCGCCCGCCTCGGCGTGGCCGCCGCGGGGGAGTCACGGCATTCCGCGGGCGAAACGACGAATTCTATCTGAGAAGTTATCGCCTTGGTGTGACTTCTGCGATCGTCTTGGACGATTGTCCTTGAACATATAGTCTCAGCCTCCATGCGCTCTAATGTCCGAATTCTAGACGGACTGAAACATGTCAGGGTCCGGCGCTGGCAGGTGGTCACCGGGTCGGCGCTGGCACTGCTGTTCACACTGGTCGGCGTCAGCGTGGCCGGCGT
>JAIRTY010000061.1 GCA_031254715.1 Nocardiopsaceae bacterium
CGGCTCCTCGGGCAGGGGGTGGACGGGATCATCGTGATCGCGCCCAAGACCTCGGCCGTCGCCGCGCTCAGCCACATTCCGCCGGGGGTGCCGCTGGTCGCGGTGGGGTGTGGCACCCGCGCGCCGCTGACCTCGGTCGCGGTGGACAACGCCGCCGGGGCGGAACTGGCCACGCGCTACCTGCTCGACCTGGGCCACCGCACGGTGCACCACGTGGCGGGCCCGTCGTCCTGGCTGGACGCCCAGGAACGGGTGACGGGCTGGCGGCGCGGCCTGCGGGCCGCCCGGGCACCCGAACCCGAGCTGATGGCCGGGGACTGGTCATCGGCCTCGGGATACCAGATCGGTCACCAGATCGCCGCCGAGCGCTCGGTGACCGCGGTGCTGTGCGGCAACGACCACATGGCGCTCGGCCTGCTGCGGGCGCTGGCCGAGCGCGGCCGGCGGGTGCCAGCGGACATCAGCGTGGTGGGCTACGACGACATCCCTGAATCCGCGTTCTTCCTGCCTCCCCTCACCACGGTCCGGCAGGACTTCGGAGAGCTCGGGCGCCGGGCGCTCGACCTCCTGGTCGAGATGATCAATGGCAAGGGCACGCCGGGAACGGTGCTGCGAATCCCGCCGCATCTGGTGGCGCGCAGCAGCGCGAGCCGGAGCCCGCAGGACGGAGACTGATGACCGCTCAGCAGCAGCGCGGCGAGAACGCCTGCGTGGTCGGGGTTGACTTCGGCACGCTGTCGGGCCGGGCGCTGGTGGTACGGGCCAGCGACGGGGCGGAGCTCGGCACCGCCGTGCATGAGTTCCGCCACGGGGTGATGGACGAGCGGCTGGCGGCGACCGGCGAACGGCTGCCGCCGGACTGGGCGCTGCAGGACCCCGAGGACTACCGGGACGTGCTGCGGCAGGCGGTGCCGGCGGCGCTCGCGGATGCCGGGATCGATCCGGCCGACGTGATCGGGATCGCCACCGACTTCACCGCGTCCACCCCGCTGCCGGTAACCGCCGACGGCACGCCGCTGTGCCAGCTGCCCGGCCTGGCCGGGCGGCCGCACGCCTACGTCAAGCTGTGGAAGCACCACGCCGCCCAGCCGCAGGCGGACGCGATCAACGAGACTGCCCGCGAGCGGGGTGAGCCGTGGCTTGCCCGTTACGGCGGCAAGATCTCCTCCGAGTGGCAGTACGCCAAGGCGCTGCAGCTGCTGGACGAGGAGCCGGAGATCTACCAGCGGGCCGACCGCTGGATCGAGGCGGCGGACTGGATCGTCTGGCAGCTGTGCGGGTCCGAGACCCGCAATGCCTGCACCGCCGGGTACAAGGGCATCTGGCAGGACGGCCGTTACCCCTCCCGTGACTTCCTGGCCGCGCTGCACCCGGGCTTTGCCGGCTTCGCCGACGAGCTGCTGGCGCACCCCATCTCGCAGCTCGGCGGGCGGGCGGGATCGCTGACCGCGCAGGCGGCCGCCTGGACCGGCCTGCCCGAGGGCATCGCGGTGGCGGTCGGCAACGTGGACGCCCACGTCACCCCGCCCGCCGCAGACGCGATCGCCCCCGGCCAGATGACGCTGATCATGGGCACATCCACCTGTCACGTGATGAACGGGACCACGCTGGCCGAGGTGCCCGGCATGTGCGGGGTGGTCGACGGCGGGATCACCGCCGGCCGGTGGGGATACGAAGCCGGCCAGACCGGGGTGGGCGACATCTTCGCCTGGTTCGCCGACCATGCCGTCCCGCCCGGATACCGGGACCAGGCGGCCAGGCAGGGGATCAGCGTGCACGACCTGCTGTCAGCCGAAGCCGCGCGGCAGCCGGCGGGCGCGCACGGCCTGGTGGCCCTCGACTGGCTGAACGGCAACCGGTCGGTGCTGGTAGACCACCACTTGTCGGGGGTAGTGGCCGGCCTGACGCTGGCCACCCGGCCGCCCGACATCTACCGCGCGCTGGTGGAGTCCACCGCCTTCGGCACCCGGGTGATCATCGACTCGTTCGAGGCGGCCGGCGTGCCGGTCCGCGAGCTGGTGATTGCGGGCGGGCTGCTGCGGAACGAGTTCATCATGCAGGTCTACGCCGACGTCACCCGCAGGCCGCTGAGCCTGATCGGCTCGGCACAGGGCCCCGCGCTCGGGTCAGCCATTCACGCCGCCGTCGCCGCCGGCGCCTACCCCGACGTGCCGGCCGCGGCCGCCACCATGGGCCGCTGCCGGCCGGCTGGCTACACCCCCGACCCGGCCAGCGCGGATGTCTACGACGAGCTGTACGCCGAGTACGTGCGGCTGCACGACTACTTCGGGCGCGGCGGCAACGACGTGCTGCACCGGCTCCGCGCGCTGCGGGACCGGGTGCTGCGGGAAGAATCGGTGAAACCGCAGGCGGCACGCCCGGCAGCGGGCCAGGGAGCCCGGCCGTGAGCCAGGGAGCCCGGCGGTGCCGCCCTTGCGCCAAGCCGTTCATGATCGTGGTGGATCGCGAGGGTGCGCGCCCTGCCAATTCACCACGATCATGGAGACTGGCACCGGCCCGGCGCCGGGGAGCCCGGCCGTGAGCGGCATCCCGCCGCAGCTGGCCGACGCCGTCGCGGCGGCCCGGCGCTCCGTGTGTGACCTGCACGCCCTGCTGGCCGGGAACAACCTGGTCGCGTGGACGTCTGGCAACGTGTCGGCTCGGGTGCCCGGCAGCGGCGGCAGCCCGGACCTGATGGTGATCAAGCCGAGCGGCATCGGCTACGCCGACCTGACGCCGGAGTCGATGGTCGTCTGCGACCTGGACGGCGCCCGGGTGGACGGCTCCTATCAGCCCTCCAGCGACACGTTCACGCACGCCCACGTGTACCGGCAGCTGCCGCGGGTCGGCGGGGTGGTGCACACGCACTCGACGTATGCCACCGCCTGGGCCGCCCGCGGCGAGCCGATCCCGTGCGTGATCACCGCGATGGCCGACGAGTTCGGCGGCGAGATCCCGGTCGGTCCGTTCGCGCTGATCGGCGGCGACGAGATCGGGCGGGGCGTGGTCGCGACCCTGGCCGATCACCGCTCCCCGGCCGTGCTGATGCGCAGCCACGGCGTCTTCACCATCGGGGCGTCCGCCCGCGACGCCGTCAAGGCGGCCGTGATGTGCGAGGACGCGGCCCGCACGGTTCACCTGGCCCGCCTGCACGGAGAGCTCACCCCGCTCCCGCAGGACCAGGTTGACGCCCTGTACCGGCGTTACCAGACCGAATACGGCCAGCGATGACACCCGTCCCCGCCCGGCCCCGCTCCCCGCAGCCCCGGTCCTTGATGATCAAGGCATTGGTGTCGCCAGCGCGACAGCAATACCTTGATCACGCTCCTGGCTGCCCGGCGCCGGCGCCGGCCCCGCGGGCCACCGCACGACGAGACCCAACCGTTCGGGAGGAAATCCATGTCTGACCGGAAGCCGCGGATCGGGATCCTCGGCATCATGCAGGATCTCTACGACGACATGATCCCCGGGATCGCGCAGCGTCAGGAGGGCTACGCCGCCGAGATCGCCGCCAGCCTGGCCGACGCAGGCGAGTTCATCCCGTCCAAGGCGATCAAGTACCGGGAGGACGCCGAGCGGGCGATGCGCGAGTTCGAGCATTCCGACCTGGACGGGGTGCTCGTGGTCATGCTCACGTACGGCCCGGCGATGCGGGTGGCGCGGCTGCTGTCGGAGTCCCGGCTGCCGGTGTGCCTGGCCAACATCCAGCCGGAGCCCAACATCACGCCCGCCTGGGACATGGCTGACATGACCTACAACCAGGGCATCCACGGGGCGCAGGACACCGCGAACGCGATGGTCCGGGCCGGGCGGCGGTTTTCGGTGCTGACCGACGACTGGCGCAGCGAGTCATTCCGCGCCGACGTGGGCCGGTGGGCGCGGGCGGCGGCCGCCGTGACCGCGTGGCGCAGGCTCAAGGTCGCGCTGTTCGTCTACGCCATGAACGACATGGGGGACATCCGGGTGGACGAGTCCGCGCTGGTGCGCACGCTCGGCCCGGAGATCCTCGCGGTCGCGCCCGGCGACCTGTACCGGGGCATGGAGCAGGTCACCGACGCCGGCATCGCCGAGGTGATCGCGTTCGAGGACGCGCGGTTCGAGATCGATCCCCGGCTGAGCACCGAGGAGCGCAGCGACCACGCCCGGATGCAGGTCGCGATCGAGCGGATCCTGATCGACGGCGGGTTCGGCGCCTACACCGCGCACTTCGACGCGATCGGCGAGGACGGCAGGTTCCGGCGGCTGCCGCTGGCGGCGGCCTCCACCCTGATGGCCAAGGGGTACGGGTACGCGGCCGAGGGGGACGTCCTCACGTCGTGCCTGGTGGCGGCGGGACACACGCTGATCGGGCAGGCGCACTTCACCGAGATGTACGCGATGGACTTCCCGTCCGATTCGGTGCTCATGAGTCACATGGGCGAGGGCAACTGGCAGGTCGCCCGCACCGACCGGCCGGTGCGCCTGATCAAGCGGCCGCTCGGCATCGGCAGGCTGGACGACCCGCCCACGTTCCTGTTCCAGTACCAGCCGGGGCCCGCGACCCTGGCGACGCTGGTATCGCTGGAAGGGCAGCGGTTCCGGCTGGTGGTCGCCGAGGGCGAGAACCTGGACAGCCAGGATCTGCCAGCGCTGGAGATGCCCTACGGGCAGTTCCGCCCGGCGTCGGGGGTGCGCGCGTGCCTGAACGGCTGGCTCCGGGCCGGCGGCCCGCACCATGAGGTCATGAACCTGGGGCACCACGCCGCCGCCTGGCGGGACTTCTGCGAGCTCACCGGCATCGAGTTCGTCCAGGTCTAGGTGCTGGGCGGCGCGGCCCCGGGGCCGCCGGGCTGCTGACGGGGGAGGCCGGATGGCGGGGCAGGCGGGCACGCCCCTGGCCCGGAAGCTGGGCATCAAGCCCGGCCATGAGGTGGCCCTTATCGGGGCGCCGGACGGGCTGGCCGGCAACCTGGGCCCGCTGCCGGGCGGCGTCACGATGTCGGCAGGGCTGGGCGGCACCGGCCCGTTCGACGTGATCGTGGCGTTCCTGCGCTGGCGGCGTGAGCTGGCAGAACAACTCCCCGGGCTGCGGGAGCGGATGGCCCCGGCCTGCGGGCTGTGGATCGCCTGGCCGAAGCGGGCCGCCCAGGTGACCACCGACATGACCGGCGATGTCGTGCGCGAGGTGGCACTGCCGACCGGGCTGGTGGACAACAAGGTGTGCGCGATCGACGCGACCTGGACCGCGCTCCGGCTGGTCATCCGGCGCGAGCTCCGGCCCTGAAGCCAGGGCCGGCAGCGGAACCGGCCGCGACCGCTCACAGGCCGGTGGTCCGCTCGCTGACAAGCTGCCCCATAGCTTCGCCTGACCATGCGGACAGCACGGCATCTGGACGACATATGGACCCGGGATTAAAATCTGATTGAGCGAACGTTCGCTCAGTGTCGCGGTGGCATCGGCTGCGGGCGGCGGCGCCGGGCACCTGGGCGGACCAGCAGTCAGGCGCGGAACGGCGCAGGCTCCAGGCCAGCAGCCAAGTGCGGGCTGTCGGGCCAGCAGTCAGGTGCGGGACTGCCCTGACTCCCGGGCCGGTCGGCAGGCCCGGGCGGGGACCAGCCCGAGGAGGAACCACATGCGACTTCCCAGCACCAGGACAGCACTCGCCGGCGTGGCGCTGCTGGCGTTAGCCGGGACGACCGGCGGGGCATCAGCGCCGGTCGCGGCCACCCGGCCCGCACCGGCCAGCCAGGCCGCGGCCAGCGGCATCCCCCATCCCTACCTTTTCGTGCACGACCCGGCCATGGCGAAAGCGGGCGGGACGTACTACGTGTTCTCGACCGGCGACCCGGCCGGCACCATCGGGAACGGCAACATCCAGCTCCGCACCTCACCCGACCTGCGTCAGTGGACCTATGCCGGGACCGTGTTCGCCCAGAAGCCGGCCTGGATCACGGCCGCGCTCGGGAACATCCCCAACCTCTGGGCGCCGGACATCTCCTACTTCGGCGGGCTGTGGCACCTCTACTACGCGGGCTCCAGTTTCGGCTCCAACAACTCGGTCATCGGGCTGGCCACCACCCCGACCCTGGATCCGCGCAGCCCTCGCTACCACTGGACCGACCAGGGCCAGGTGTTCCGCACTACCAGCTCGGACGACTTCAATGCGATCGACCCGTCGCTGGTCAGCGCCCCGGACGGAACGAAGTGGCTGGTGCTCGGGTCGTTCTGGAGCGGCATCAAGCTGATCCAGCTGGACCCGGCCACCGGCAAGCCGGCCAGTTCGTCCCCGCACGTCTACCCGCTCGCCGAGCAGCCGGCCCCCGACCCGCTCGAGGGCGCGGGCATCACGTATCACGACGGCTACTACTACCTGTTCGCGGCGCTCGGCTTCTGCTGCCGGGGCATCTCCAGCAGCTACCAGATCATCGCGGGCCGGTCGAAGAGCGTCACCGGCCCCTACACCGACCCGGCCGGGACCGACCTCATGAACGCGGGCGGCATGGAAGTGCAGGGTGCCGATGCGGGGATGATCGGCCCCGGCTCACCGCAGGTGTTCACCAGCGGCGGCAGGCCTTTCCTCGTCTATCACTACTACGACGCATTTTCGAACGGTGACGCCTGGCTCCAGGTCCGTCCCCTCAGCTGGACGCCGGACGGGTGGCCGGTGACCGGGACGCCGCAGGTGCCGGTGCCCGGCACCGGCAGCGGCGGCTCCGGCTGACCCCAGCCAGCGGACCCCGGCGGATGCCGGGCAGGCAGGAGTAACCGGCGGCCCCGCTACCGAGGTGGTCGCGGCACACGACCGGGTGCCGCGACCACCCTCCCGCCCGCACGCGAACGTTCGCATGCCAAGGGCGGGGCCTGCCCGGTGACCGGCCTGCCGCCGGCTGAGCTGCCGGGAGCGCCAGCACCGCGCCCAGGAACTCCAGGCAGCCCCCTGACCTGGTGATCTGCGTCGGCGGACGAGCTTCAGGCGGCACGGCGACGCCGCCGGTGCCCGGTGACCAGGCGAGACGCAATGTGTCCGAAACGTAATGGAGGCCCGTCTTGACCCTGCCTCGCGGCGAGACCTACCGTTCGAGGCGAACGTTCGTTCAACGTCGGTATCCCTCTCCGGCAAGGGACGACATGGCACGTCGGTACGTCTCGATCAAGGAAGTCGCCGCCCGCGCGGGCGTCAGCTTCCAGACCGCGAGCAAGGTGCTCAACGGCGGCAGCGTCCGGGTCTCGGCGCAGACCCAGGCCCGCATCATCGAGGCCGCCAAGCAGCTCGGGTACCGCCCGAACACGCTGGCCCGGAGCCTGGTCCGGCGGACCACGAGCACGCTCGGCCTGGTCGCGCCGGACATGACCGATGTTGCCCTGGCCCAGGTCTCCGTGGCCGCCGAGCGGGCGGCCCGCCGCCACGGCCACGCGGTGCTGGTCGGCCACCTGGGCACGGGCGGCGAGGACGGCGCCGAGATCGTGCGGATGCTGATCGAGCGCCGGGTCGACGGGGTCATCGCCGCCGCCCCGCAGCTGGAGGAGAACGCGGAGGTCGCGGAACTGCTGCGCAGGTACGTGCCGGCGGTGAGCCTGCACAGCGTGCCCGGCGGCGGAGTGCCGGTGGTGGGGTCCAACCATCGCGACACCGGCCTGCTCGCCACCCGGCACCTGCTGTCGCTCGGCCACCGGGCTATCGGCACGATCACCGGGCCGTTCCGCCGCCGGGTCGTGCGCAGCCGGCTACACGGCTACGAGGACGCGCTGCGGGAGGCCGGGATCGAGCCGGAAGAGGACCTGGTCGTTGAGGCCGACTGGACGCCCCGCCGGGCGGCCGAGGCCACCGGCCTGCTGCTGCACCGCAAGCCCCGGGTGACGGCGATCTTCGTCCACAACGACACGATGGCGATCGGCGTGCTCAGCGCGCTGGCGGCGGCCGGCCGTCGGGTGCCCGCCGACGTTGCCGTGGTCGGCTGCGACGACGTCCCGTTCGCCCCCTATCTGGTGCCCGCGCTCACCACCGTGCACGTGCCGCTGGCCGAAGCCGGCGAGCAGGCGGTGGAGCTGCTGCTGCGCCGGATCAGCGGCGAACCCGGGCACCCCGGCGCCGGGACCGGTGAGCCCCCGACCGGTGAGCCCCGGACCGGTGAGCCCCCGACCGGTGAGCCCGGGACCGGTCCTTCCGCCGGGCCGGGCGAGGCGAGGCCCGGTGCTGCGGCCGGGCCCGGCGAGGCGAGGGCCGGTGAGCGGGTACGCCTGCCGGTCCGGCTGGTGATCCGGGCATCCTGCGGCGCGTCCCCGCCCGCACGCGCCATCACCGGCCCCCTCGCCACCCAGCCGGCGCCGGGCTCCGCGCCCGGCTCCGGTACTAGCCCGGGGGGCGACCCCCAGACCCCCCGGCGGGGCACAGCCCCGCGACCCCAGGAGGAGAGGATGCATGACCCGGATCGCAGTTGACCCCGGCCGCTCGCTCGGGCAGCTGGACCGCAAGGTCTTCGGCGGCTTCATCGAGCACCTCGGCCGCTGCATCTACGGCGGGATCTACGACGCGGGGTCCCCGCTCGCCGACGAGCGCGGCTTCCGCAAGGACGTGCTCGCGCTGCTGCGGGACCTGCGGGTGGGGGTGCTCCGGTGGCCGGGCGGCAACTTCGTGAGCAACTACCACTGGGCCGACGGCATCGGCCCGGCCGACGGCCGGCCGCGCCGCCCCGAGCTGGCCTGGGGCGGGGAAGAGAGCAACCAGTTCGGCACCGACGAGTTCATCAGCTACTGCGGCGAGCTCGGCACCGAGCCCTACATCTGCCTGAACATGGGGACCGGCACCCTGGACGAGGCGCTCGCCTGGGTCGAGTACTGCAACGGCACGGGTGACACCGCCTGGGCGCGCCGCCGCCGGGAGAACGGGCACCCCGAGCCCTACCGGGTCCGGTACTGGGGCCTGGGCAACGAGATGTACGGCGACTGGCAGGTGGGGGCGCTGTCCGCGGACGAGTACGTGCGGACGGCCACCCGCTGGGCGCGGGCCATCAAGATGCTCGACCCCGACGCGGTGCTGGTGGGCTGCGGCATGAACGGCTGGAGCGAGTGGGACCGGGTCGTCACCGACGGCCTGGTCCCGCTCGTGGACCTGTACTCGCTGCACATCTACACCGGGTCCGACGACTACTGGACCAACGTGCTCCAGCCGCACCAGGCGGAGCGCGCGATCCGGTGCGCCCGCGCCCAGATCGAGCGCGCAGCCTACGCGAAGAAGGTCGCCCGGCCGCCCCGGATCGCCTACGACGAATGGAATGTCTGGTTCCGGAAGGAGGACGGGTCGCTCGAGGAGCGTTACACCTTCGCCGATGCCCTGGCCGTCGCGACCTACCTGAACATCTTCGTCCGGAACTGCGACTGGGTCCGGATGGCCAACCTGGCCCAGCTCGTGAACGCGATCGCCCCGATCGTGACCACCCCGGACACCGCCGTCACCCAGCCGATCTACTACCCGGTGCTGCTGCACGCGCAGGTGGCGCTCGACATCGCCGCCGACGTGCACGTGGCCGGGCCGACCGTGGACCCGCTCGGCGACCGGCCGCGGGGCCGGTGGCCGCACCGGGTCGCCGACCTGGGCCCGTTCAGCCTCGTGGATGCGGCCGCCACCACCACCGCCGACCGCCGCCGGATCGCGCTCACGCTCGTCAACAGGAATCCCGACCAGCCCGAACCCGCCGAGATCGTGCTGCGCGATGCCACCTTCACCGGCTCCGCCCGGATCCGCACGCTCACCGCGGAACGCGGACGCGACAGCCGCGCCCTGCCCGACGTGGCGGGCGCGCACCTGGAGGAGGGCTCCGAACCCGCCAGTGGCGCGGGCATGAGCCTCACCCTCCCGCCCCGGTCCATGACCGTCATCGAGGCCGCAACGGCCTAGCGAGCACGTAATAACCCCTCATTCACAAGGAGTCCCCCGGCAATGTCTGTGACCTCACGAGTTCGGAGCCGCCGCCGGCGCCCGAAGCTGAGAATCACCTTCCGGCCCGTCGCCGTGGCCGGGCTGGCAGCGCTTGCCGCGTCCGTCATCGCCGGCTGCGGCGGCAGCTCACGAGGCGGCGCCGCCGCCGCGTCCGGATCCGCCAGCCCCAGCGCATCGGTGCTGGCCGGCGGCTCATGCAAGTCGTCAAGCGCAACCAAGATCACCTTCTGGGCCTGGGTGCCTGGGATCGCCCGGGCGGTGAACGAGTTCAACAAGACCCATTCGTCCATCTGTGTCACGCTCGAAGACGTGGGGGCCGGCAACCCCGAGTACGTGAAGCTGACTAACTCGCTCAAGGCGGGCTCGGGTGCCCCCGACGTCGCCGAGGTGGAGTTCGACGAACTGCCCTCGTTCGAGGTCCAGCACCAGGTGGTGGACCTGACCAAGTACGGAGCGAACAACTACAAGAGCAGCTTCGTGCCGTGGGCCTGGCAGGAAGTCAGCCAGGGCTCCGGGGTGTACGCGATGCCCAGCGACTCGGGCCCGATGGGCTTCTACTACAACGCCAAGGTGCTCGCCAAGTACCACCTGAGCCCGCCCGCGACCTGGGCCCAGTTCGCCTCCGAGGCGGCGTCCGTGCACAAGAAGAACCCGTCCGCCTACCTGACCAACTTCGCGGCCACCGACCTGCAGTGGATCATGAGCCTGATGGCTCAGTACAACGCGTTCCCGTTCAGTTACACCGGCGGCAGTCATGTCACGATCAACTGGACCGGCGCGCGGCAGATGGCGTTCGCCAGCTACTGGCAGAACATGCTGAGCAAGCATGAGCTGACCGCGGTCGCGGACGTCGCCGCCGAGCAGTTCGCCGACATGGACAAGGGAATCAACGTGAGCTGGCTCAGCTCTGCCTGGGGGCCGTCCTACTTCGCGCCCGACGCGAAGTCGTCGGTCGGCCAGTGGCGCGCCGCGCCGCTACCGCAGTGGACGGCCGGCGCGAACGTGGCCGCGAACTGGGGCGGGTCCACCTACCCGGTGTTCACACAGAGCAAGCACCCGGCCCAGGCTGCGCAGTTCGCTGAATGGCTGTGCGCCAACCAGGCATCGTGGGAGATCGTCAAGACCCCGCCGTCCTCGCTGTTCCCCACCTACGTTCCGCTGCTGAACAACCCGTCGTTCAAGCACCTCAAGTACCCGCCCTCGGGCTCGTCATCGCCGAACGTGGTGTTCACCGGGGCTGCGCCGAAGGTGAGCACCGTGCAGTGGCCGCCGTTCATGACCTACGCGCTCACCCAGGCGGCGACCACCTTTGCCGGTGTGGCGAACGGCAAGGAGACTCTCCAGCAGGCCTTCCGGACCTTCCAGGGCCAGCTGGTGAAGTACGCCAAGCAGCAGGGGTTCTCGGTGTCAACCTGACCGGGCGCCGCCGTGCCCGCCTCCCCCGCGGCGGGCACGGCGGTCTTTCATCCTTGCCTAGTCACAGAAGGGAGCAGGCTGGTGACCAGCACGGCAGCGCAACTTGCGGTGCGTACGCCCAAGCGCCCGCGGCCTCCGGCGCGATATCAGCGACGGGACCGGCCGGGCATCTGGTTCGTCGTCCCGTTCCTCGTCGCCTTCGTGCTCTTCACGATCGCGCCGCTCGGTTACGCGATCTATTCCAGCCTCTACACCTCCCGGCTGATCGGCGGCACCGTCTTCTCCGGCGCGGCGAACTACACGCAGATGTTCAGCACCGGCCAGTTCTGGGCCGGGGTCATCCGCGTGATCATCTTCGGCGCGATCCAGATCCCGGTGATGCTGGCGCTGGCGTTCTTCTTCGCCACCGTGTTCGACCTCGGGGTGGCGAAGTTCGGCCGGCTGTTCCGTACCATCTTCTTCATCCCGTTCGCGGTCCCGGCGGTGGTGGCCACGGTGATGTGGGCCTTCCTGCTGGAGCCGCAGTTCGGGCCGTTCACCCACTTCGCGAACGCCGTCGGCGCCCACGGCGTGGACTTCTTCTCATCCGGCCTGATGCTGCCATCCATCATCGTGATCGCGATCTGGGAGTGGACCGGCTACAACATGGTGATCCTCTACACGGCGCTGAGATCGGTGCCGCGTGACGTGGTGGAGGCGGCCATCCTCGACCACGCCCCGCTGTGGCGGATCATCCTGCGGGTCAAGCTGCCGATGGTCCGGCCCGCCATCGTGCTGCTGATCTTCCTGAACTCGATCGGCGCGCTGCAATTGTTCGTCGAGCCGCTGATCCTGTCCTATTACCAGCCGCAGGCGATCTCCTACGCCTACACCCCGACGCTGTACATCTACAACGCGGCGATCGGGTCCGGCGAGTACAACCTGGCCGCCGCCGCGGCGGTGGTGCTGGGCTTCGTCATCGTCGTCATCTCAGTCGGCTCACTCGTGTTCCGGCGGCGGAGAGGGGAACTCGCATGAGCACGACCACCCTGGCCCCTCCGCCCCGCCAGGCCCCGCCGGCCCGGAGCGAGACGAGGCGCGAGCGCCGCAGGCGGGAACGGCTGCAGGAGGAGGCCGGTGCCATCCCGGTCAGGCTGTACGGGCTGCGGCGGGGGACCGTCACCGTCCTCACCCTGCTCTGCGGGCTGTTCGCCCTGTTCACGCTGGTGCCGATCGCCTGGCTGGTCATCAACTCCACCAAGACCCAGGCGAACCTGTTCGAGACGTTCGGGTTCTGGTTCGCCCGGCCGTTCGTGTTCTTCCATAACCTCTCGCTGCTGGGCCAGAACGTCGGCGGCTACGGCACCTACCTGCGGTGGCTCGGGAACACCGCGCTGTACGCCGTGCTCGGCGGCGGGGGTGCCACCGCGCTGGCCGCGTTCGCCGGCTACGGCTTCGCCCGGTTCCGGTTCCGTGGCTCGCGGCTGGCGTTCTACCTGGTTCTCGCGGCACTGCTGGTCCCGATCACGGCGATCACGCTGCCGCTGTACCTGACCTACACGAAGGCCCACCTGATCAACTCGATCTGGGGCATGATCCTGCCGAGCCTGGTGAGCCCGGTCGGCGTCTACCTGATGCGGGTCTATGTCGAGGTATCCGTGCCGCGGGAACTCATCGACGCCGCCCGGCTGGACGGCGCCGGCGAGATCAGGATCTTTTTCCGGCTCGCTCTCCCGCTGATGGTGCCGGGCCTGATGACGGTGCTGCTGATCAGCATCGTGGGGGTGTGGAACAACTACTTCCTGCCGCTAATCATCTTCAGCCAGAACAACCTCTACCCGCTGACGGTCGGCCTCGGACTGTGGGCGCAGCGGGCGCAGAACAGCGGCAACGCCCAGCTCTTCCCCATGGTCGTGATCGGCGGGCTGGTCACGATCGTGCCGCTGATCGCACTGTTCCTGATCTTGCAGCGGTACTGGCGGAGCGGGCTCCTGCTCGGCAGTCTGGCCAACTGAGCGGGCGATCCCGGGCGCCCGCGCACGACCGGGATCGTGTCCAGCCTTGACAACAATCGTTCGCAATAGGAGCGTTTGCACATTAACCAGGTCATTGGCGAGACCCTAGTGAGGAGCCCCCCATGTCCTCCCCCTCCCCGGCTGCCCCGGCCAGTCCGGCCAGTCAGGAACTCCGCGCCCACCGGCTGCGAGCCATCGTCGCCAGCACGGTGGGCACCACCATCGAGTGGTACGACTTCTTCCTGTACGGGACCGCCTCGGCGCTGGTGTTCCCGGCCGTGTTCTTCCCGGGCAGCAGCGCCGTGAACGGCATCCTGCTGTCGTTCGCCACCCAGGCCGTCGGGTTCGGGGCCCGGCCGGTCGGAGCGATCATCTTCGGCCACTACGGCGACCGGATCGGCCGCAAGGGGACCCTGATCGCGACTCTGCTGCTGATGGGGATCGCCACCGCCCTGATGGGCGTGCTGCCGAGCTACGCCGCGATCGGGATCGGGGCCCCGATCCTGCTGGTGGTACTGCGCATCCTGCAGGGAATCGGCGTCGGCGGCGAGTGGGGCGGCTCGGTGCTGTTGTCCATGGAATGGGGCTCGCAGCGGCGCCGCGGCTTCGCTGCCAGCTGGCCGCAGGTCGGCGTGCCCATCGGGCTGCTGCTCTCCACGGGCCTGGTCAAGCTGTTCAGCGCCGTCGCCGGCGACAGCTTCAACACCTGGGGCTGGCGGATTCCGTTCCTGCTCAGCCTGGTGCTGGTCGTCATCGGCCTGTATGTCCGGCTGCGGGTGCGGGAGAGCCCGGCGTTCAGCCAGGTCAGGCGCCAGAACGCGGTCATCAAGCTGCCGGTGATGCAGGTGCTGAAGGAGCAGCCGCGCGAGATCATCACCTCCGCCTTCGTCCGGCTGTCTGAGCAGGCGCCGTTCTACATCTTCGTCACGTTCGTGCTCGCCTACGGCACCGACCACCTCGGGATGTCGAAGGACTCGCTGCTGAACGACACGCTGGTCGCGGCCGCGATCGGCCTGGTCAGCGTGCCGTTGTTCGGGTTCATCTCGGACCTGATCGGGCGGCGGCTGATGTACGGGATCGGCATCGTGTGCATGGCCCTGTTCGCATTCCCCTACTACGGCCTGCTCAACACGAAGACCGCCGGGCTGGCGCTGCTCGCCATTGTGGTCTCGCTGATCTTCCACGACATGCAGTACGGGCCGCAGGCGGCGCTGATCGCCGAGAGCTTCGGCCCCGCCACCCGCTACAGCGGCGCCGGGATCGGTTACCAGCTCGCCTCGGTCATCGCGGGCGGGCCGGCACCGCTGATCGCCGCCGCGATCCTGGCCGCGACCGGGTCCAGCACCTGGATCAGCGTCTACCTCATCGGCTGCTGTGTGCTGGCGCTGGGAGCGCTACTGCTCATGCCGCGCCGGGACACCACGGCGGCACCGTCCACGTTCGACGAGGCGGTGGAGCGCGGCGCGATCGCCGAGGAGGCGGCGCCCGAGACCGCAGGCGCCTAAGCCAAGCCCCCCGCCGCCCCGGCCGGGCCCAGCAGCGCGGGCCCGGCCGGGTGCGGCGGGACCCACCGGGGTGCGGGGGTACCTCAGGCGACGAGTTCCGGCAACCGGGGAGCTACCTCAGGCGAGGAGTCCCGGCAGCCGGGGAGCTCGCTCAGTCGAGAATGCGGGTGCCGTTGAAGATGCCGAGCTCCTCCCGGTAGAGCTCGAGGTGGACGCCGTTCGGGTCGCTGAAGTACATGCTCTCCTCGACGCCACGGTCCGGGCCCAGGTAGTCAACCCCGGCCTCGTCCAGCTTCCGCTTGGCCGCGTCGTACTGCTCCGGCGAGATGGAGATGGCCAGGTGCTGGAGGCCGCCCATGGTCTCGCTGAACTGAGGGTGCTCGTGGCCGGGGAAGTCGAAGAATCCCAGCAGGTTATGGTTGCCGATGTCGAAGAAGAAGTGGCTGGAGCCTGCGTAGTCACGGTTCTCGACCAGCTCCGCCAGCGGGAAGCCGAGGAACTCCTGGTAGAACTCGATGGTCTCGGCGACGTCGCGGCAGATGAACGCGACGTGGTGGACCCCCTGGACCGTGGAGGACGGCCGCTGTCCCCGCGGCCGGAGGTACTTCTGCCGCAGCTGCTGCCGGCGCGCCCTGATCTCCTCGAGTACCTTGCCCTGCGGTTGCGGCATGGCCCGCCTCCTGGCTGGGTGGCCCGGCCCCGGCCAGGCCCGTTGCTTCCGGTCAGCTCCAGGTTAGCTCCCGCACCCGGCCCGCCCCAGCGGGCCGGAGGCCCGATGACCAGGAACCGGCTGTGAACACGGTTAAGCTGGGGCGGGAGGGTGCGCACGGGAGCAGGTCCCGCATGAGGGAGCGAGCGCCAGATGACTGAACCTGCAGCGGACGACGGCAACATCCGGGTGTTCCTGCTTGACGACCACGAGGTCGTCCGCCGCGGCGTGCGCGACCTGCTGGAGGCGGAGCAGGACATCACGGTGGTAGGCGAGGCGGGCACGGCCGAGGCCGCGCTGGCCCGGATTCCCGCGCTCAAGCCCCATGTCGCGGTGCTGGATGTGCGGCTGCCGGACGGCAACGGCGTGGACGTCTGCCGGGAGATCCGGTCGCGGATGCCCGAGGTCGCCTGCCTGATGCTGACCTCGTTCGGCGACGACGAGGCCCTCTTCGACGCCATCATGGCCGGGGCGGCGGGCTACGTGCTCAAGCAGATCCGCGGCACCGACCTGGTCGGGGCGGTGCGCACGATCGCCGCTGGCCGGTCCCTGCTCGACCCCGAGGCGGCCAGCCGGGTGATGCAGCGCATGCGCGAGCAGGCGCAGCGTTCCGACCCGCTGTCGGGCCTCACCGACCAGGAACGGCGGATCCTCGAGCTGATCGGCGAGGGCCTCACCAACCGGCAGATCGGCGAACGGCTGTTCCTGGCCGAGAAGACCGTCAAGAACTACGTGTCCGCGCTGTTCGCCAAGCTGGGCATGGAGCGCCGGGCGCAGGCCGCCGCGTACGCCGCGCGCGTCTTCAACGCCCACGATAATTCCGAACGGACCCAGCACGGCGCCTGACCTGGCTGGACAGGGTGTGGTGGCGTACGGGAGGGCCGTCAGGGCTGCGGCGCGGGCCGGCGCGGTCTGGCGGCTAAGGCCGGTACCCGCCACTCAATCTCGGTCCCCCCGTACGCGGGCTCGCTGACCTGCACCCGGCCTCCCAGCCGGCCGGCCCGTTCGGAAAGGCCGGCGAGCCCGCCCCGGCGGGTACCGGCGCCCATCCCGCGGCCGTCGTCGCGGACCCGGAGCACGACCTCGTCGCCAGCCTCGACCGTGACCTCGACCCTGCTGGCCGCGGCGTGCCTGGCCGCGTTCGCCAGCGCCTCCCGCAGCGCGCCCAGCAGCTGCTCCCCCGCGTCCCCGGTCACCCGCTCATCCAGCGGCCCCACCAGCCGCAGCGACGGGGCGAAGCCGAGCGGGGTGGTCATCTCCGCCACCGCCGCCAGGATCTTCGCGCGCAGCCCGGGCGGCTTGGCGGCGGTGCTCGACTGGAGCGCGAAAATGGCGGAGCGGATCTCCTTGATCGTCTCGTCCAGCGAGTCCACGGCGGCGCTCATCCGGTCGGCGACGTCGCTCCTGGGCACCAGCGGCAGCGTGCCCTGCAGCGACATGCCGGTCGCGTACAGCCGCTGGATCACCAGGTCATGCAGGTCGCGGGCGATCCGGTCGCGGTCCTGAAGGACGGCGAGCCGTTCCGCGTCCTCGCGGTGCTCGGCCAGCTCGAGCGCGATGGCGGCCTGGACGGCGAAGGTGCCGACCATCTCCGCCACCCGCCCGGGCAGCGGATCTGACCCCCGGCGGCGCCCGACCGTGAACACGCCGCGGACGTCGCCGGGCGTGCCCAGCGGGGCCAGGATGGCGGGCCCGAGCGGCACCTGCTCCCGTACCAGCGGATTCACCCGCTCGTCGGTACTGAAGTCACCGACCGTCACCGGCTCGCCGGTGGCCAGCACCTGCCCGGACAGGGACTCAGCGGCCGGGAACACCAGCCCGCGCGCGGATTCGGCGCCCTCGCCGGCCGCGTGGGCGATCAGCAGCCGCTGCCCGTCCGGAGCCGGCACCGCCACCGCCACCAGGTCGGCCCCGGACATCTCCAGCACCTGCGCGGTCACCAGGTCGAGCACCGCGCCAGGCGTGATGCCGGACAGCAGGTGCCGGGTGATCTCGCCGCTGGCCCGCAGCCACCGCTGCTGGCGGCGGGTCTCCTCCTGCAGCCGGGCGTTGTCGATGGCGACCCCGGCGGCGGCGGCGAGGGCGGCCAGCAGCGCCTCGTCTCCCTCGTCGAACTCGCCGCCATCGAGCTTCCCGGTCAGGTAAAGGCCGCCGTAGACCTCGCCGGCGACTCGCAGCGGCACGCCCAGGAACGGGCGGATGGCCGGCTGCCCGGCCGGGGCCCCCGCCGGGGCGGGCTGCTCGCCGGCGCCTGCCAGCCGGATCGGGCGCGGGTCCGTGACCAGCCGGCCGAGCACTCCCTGCTGCTCCGGCCAGCGGCCGGCCCTGGCTGTCCCGGCCTCGTCCAGGCCGGCCGGGACGAACTCCGCCAGCGGGCCGCCCTCGCCGGGCGCTGCGACGGCGCCGTACCGGGCGCGCCCCAGGGTGACGGCCGCCGCCACGATCTGGTGCAGCAGCGCCGCCAGGTCCAGGCCCTGCCCGCCCGCCGCCACGGCCGCCAGCACGGCGTAGACCTGGTCCCTGGTAGCCAGGGCCGCCCGCAGCCGGTCCTGGAGCTCGCCGGGCAGGTCGCCGGGCCGCAACCGGGGATCGGTGGGGCGCGAGCCGGACACTCCCATGGTGGACCCCCCGCACATGCTGAGCCCCGCAACGGATGGTCAGTGAGCCAGCCTAGCCGAGCGCGCTGCGGGCACCCTGATTTCGCCGGGCCAGGACGTGCGGGCGTCCGCACCGAGCGTAAGGACCAAAAGTCCGCTCCGGCAAGGACCGAAGGCCCGCCCGGAGGGCCAAAGGTCCCGCCGGGCCGGGACCTACACCTCTGAGCGCCCCTGGGGGTCTGCGCCGAGCATGAAAGTATGGCGCTACGTCCTCCGGTAGGGGGTGGCGATGAGCGGGTCTGATGATCGCGGCCACCGCGGCAGGCGGCGCCGGGCTCCCGGCCGCTGGGCCGGGCGGCCGCGGCGCGCCGGCTGGGCGCGGCGCAGTCCCGGCTGGGCCCGGCGCAGTCCCGGCTGGGCCCGGCGCAGTGCCTGCTGGGCCCGGCGGCGGGCAGGCCTGGACCGTAACCCGGCGCGGCGGAGGACCGACCGTGCCGAGGCGTGGGCGCGCATCGGGCTCGTCGTTCTCTTCCTGATCGCGGCACCCGTGACCACGATCGGCGTGGGCCGCTGGAGCGATGCGGTGATGACCGGCCACGCGCGGGCCCGGGCCGCAGCCGAGTATCAGCTGCCGGCGACCCTGCGGACCAGGGCCCCGGGAGACTACCCGGCACCGGGCTCGGATATCGCGGGCTGGACGCCGGCCCGGTGGACCGCGCCCGACGGGACGCCCCGGTCCGGCGAGATCGTTGCGCCCGCCGGCATCCTGGCCGGCCAGACGGTCCGGATCTGGACCGACGTGCGGGGCAACCTGGTGACGCCGCCGCTCGGGCAGGCTCAGATCGCCAGCCGCGCGATCTCATTCGCCGCCATGGCGCCGCCGCTGCTGGCACTGGTGCTGCTGGGGATCGGCGGCCTGCTGCACCGCGCGCTGGAGCGGCGGCGGCTGGCCGCCTGGGAAGCGGCATGGGCCACGGTCGAGCCGCAGTGGACCCGGCGCCTGCGCGGCTAGGGCCCGGCCGCGGTCAGGAGGGTTCCTGCGGCCCCCGCCGGGCGGGCTCGCGGCCGGGCGGCTGCCCGGGCCGGGGCTCCGGCGCCAGCGCCGGGATCGGGCACGACTGGGCCTCTCCCGGGCGCACCGTCACCGGCTGGCCGAAGTGCCGGATCGGCAGCGGCTCGGTGCCCGCCGTCAGCTGGTAGCTTGCCTGCTCCCGGCCGACCTCGACCCGGAGCACCCGGCCCTGCTCGACGAGCGAGAAGGCCAGCCGCCGCAGCGCGGCGGGCAGCCGGGGCGCGAAGCAGAGGACAGGGCCGGCGCGGCGCATGCCGCCGAACCCCAGCACGACCGCGATCCAGGTGCCAGCCAGGGCTGCGATGTGCAGCCCGCTGCGGGTGTCGGTGTGCCGGTCGTCCACGTCGACGAGGCACGACTCGGCCAGGTAGTCGTAGGCCAGGTCGAGCTGGCCGACCTCGGCTGCGATCACCGCCTGGCAGCAGGCTGACAGCGAGGAATCGCGGACCGTCAGCCGCTCGTAATAGGCGAAGTTGCGGGCCTTCTGCTCGGGGGTGAACTCCTCCGGCAGCAGCATCATGGCGAGCACCAGGTCGGCCTGCTTGACGACCTGCTTGCGGTAGAGGTCGAAGTACGGATAGTGGAGCAGCAGGGGGTAATCGGCCGCTGTCATCGCCGCGAAGTCCCATTCCTGGTGCTCCGTGAAGCGCTCCGCCTGCGGATGCACGCCCAGCTTCTGATCGTAGGGCACCGTCATGGCGTCCGCTGCCGCGAGCCAGCTGGCGGCCTCCTGTTCGGTCACGCCGAGGCGGGCGTGGGCCAGCTCCCGGTGGCGGCGGGCGGATTCCGCGGCGACCCGCAGGTTCTGCCGGGCCATCAGGTTCGTGTAGACGTTGTTGTCGGCCACGGCGCTGTATTCGTCGGGCCCGGTCACGCCGTCGATCCGGAACCGGCCCTGGGCATCGTGATAGCCGAGCGAGTGCCACAGCCGGGCGGTGTTCACCAGCAGGTCGAGCCCGGGACCGGCTTCGAACTCCTGGTCGCCGGTGGCATGGGCGTAGCGGATGACGGCGTCGGCGATATCCGCGTTGAC
>JAIRTY010000073.1 GCA_031254715.1 Nocardiopsaceae bacterium
CAGCTGGTCGGCCGCCGCCGGGCCGACTGGGACCTGCTGCGGGTCGGCCACGCGTTCGAGGCCGCGACCGGCCACGCCGGCGTGGCCCCCGGGCACATTCCCTAACTACCAAGCCGCCGGTAGCGCTGGTAGCGGGCTTCCGCCCGGTCCGGCGGCGGTGAGCGGCGCAGCCCGGCGAGCTCGGCCTGCAGCGTCAGCGCCGACCGGCGCAGGAACTCCGCCCGCTCGTCGGCAGCGTCCGGCCGCTCGGGGATGATGCGATCGGCGATCCCCTCCCGCAGCAGGTCGGCCGAGCAGATCCGCTGCCGCGCCGCGGCCTCGGCGGCGCGGCCGGGGTCCCGGTACAGGATCGCGGCGGCGCCTTCCGGCGGCAGCGGCGCCAGCCAGGCGTGCTGGGCGCACAGCACCCGGTCGGCCGGCAGCAGCGCCAGCGCGCCCCCGCCGCCGCCCTGCCCGAGCAGCAGGCACACCGTCGGCGCCGGCAGCGCGACCAGGGCCGCCAGCGCCCGGGCGATCTCACCGGCCAGCCCGCCCTGCTCCGCCTCCGGCGACAGCGCCGCTCCCGCGGTGTCGATCACGGTGACCAGCGGCAGGCCAAGCTCCGCCGCCAGCCGCATGCCCCGCTGCGCCGCCCGCAGCCCGGCCGGTCCTGGCGGCAGTTCCGCTCCCGGGCGGCGGTCGTGCCCGGTCACCACGCACGGCTCGGTGCCGAACCGGGCCAGCGCCAGCAGCAGCGCCGGGTCGCGCTCACCCTCGCCCGTGCCGAGCAGCAGGCTCACGTCGGTCGCGGCCTCCGCCAGCAGGTCCCGCAGCCCCGGCCGCTCCGGCCGCCGCGAGCGCTGCACCGACTCCCAGCCGGGCACCCCCGGCCCGGCACCGGGTTCCGGCTGCTGCTCCGGTCCGGCACCAGGTTCCTGCTCCGCCGGCTCCGCGCCGGCGGCCAGCACCCGCAGCGCCCTGGCGGCCACCTCCCGCAGCTCGCCCGGCGGCACCACCCCGTCCAGCAGGCCGTGCGCGGCCAGGTTCTCGGCCCGCTGCACGCCCGCCGGGAACGGCTCGCCGTGCAGCGCCTGGTACACCCGCGGGCCGAGAAAGCCGATCAGCGCGCCCGGCTCGGCGGCCGTGACGTGGCCGAGCGAGCCCCAGGAGGCGAGCACCCCGCCGGTGGTCGGGTGCCGCAGGTACACCAGGTAGGGCAGGCCAGCGGCGCGATGCCGGGCCACCGCCGCCGAGATGGACGCCATCCGGGCGAACGCCGGGGTGCCCTCCTGCATCCGGGTGCCGCCGGAGGCGGGCGATGCCACCAGCGGCAGCCGCTCGGCCGTCGCCCGTTCGGCGCACCGCACCAGCCGCCCGGCCGCGGCGGTGCCGATCGACCCGGCGAGGAAGCCGAACTCGCAGGCGGCGACCGCCACCCGGCGGCCGTCGATGTTCCCCTCCCCGGTGACCACCGACTCGGTCAGGCCGGTTCGGGCCCGGGCGGCGGCGAGTTCCGCCGCGTAGCTGGCGGGCAGCCCCGCCGGGTCGCTTGGCGGGGTGTCCCAGGACCGCCAGCTTCCCTCGTCGAGCACCATCGCGATCAGTTCCAGCGCGCCAGGCCGTCCCTCGTTCATCGGCTGTCCGGCCGGCCCCGGTGAGTCCGGCGCCCGGCCGGGTACCCTCCTTCCGCTGCCACTGCGCTCGTGGCCGCAGCCTATGAGTACGCCGCCATAGCGCGTGACGACGGATGGGAGCACGATGACCGACACTCAGCCGCTGGCAACCGCGAGCGACCTGACCGGCTGCACCGCCGTGGTGACCGGCGCGTCCAGCGGCATCGGCGAGGCGACCGCGCTCGCGCTGGCCGCCCGGGGTGCCGGCGTGGTGCTGGTCGCCCGTCGCGCCGGCCGGCTGGCCGGCCTGGCTGGCAAGATCACCGCGAGCGGCGGGGCGGCGCTGGCGCTGCCCGCCGACGTCACCGACGGCGGGCAGGCGGCCGAGATGATCGGCGCCGCCGCCGCGGCCTTCGGCCACGACCGGATCGACATCCTGGTCAACAACGCCGGGGTGATGCTGCTCGGCCCGGCGGCGGGCGCGCCGCTTGCCGAATGGCAGCGGATGATCGAGCTGAACCTGACCGCTCTGGTCACCTGGACCCACGCGGCGCTGCCGCACCTGCTCAAAGCCGCCGCGGACGGCCCGCGCCAGGTGGCCGACCTGGTCAACGTGAGCTCGGTGGCGGGCCGCCAGGTGCGCTCCACCAGCAGCGTCTACGCCGCCACCAAGCACGGGGTGGGCGCGTTCAGCGAAGCGCTGCGACAGGAGTTCGCCCGCCGCTACCTCCGGGTGACGGTGGTCGAGCCGGGCGCGGTCACCACCGAGCTGCGCGACCACCTGCGGCCGGAGATCCGGGCGGCGCAGCAGCGGCGCCTCGCCGACATGCAGCCGATGGCCGCGGCCGACATCGCCGACGCGATCGGGTACATCGTCACCAGGCCCCGGCACATGGCCATCAACGAGCTGCTGGTGCGCCCCACCGAGCAGGACAGCTGAGGGCCCGGGCCACCGCGCCCCGCGGCGGCCCGGGAACCCGCGTCATCCGGCAGTTGCCAGGTCGCCGTTGGCCTGCTTGGCCGCCGCGCTGACCGCTCCGGCGACGTTCCTGCCGTTCAGGTAGGCGGGGGCGAGCTGGTTGGCGATGTCAAGCTGCGCCTGGTTCATGCCGGGGGTAACCGGCCAGTACACGGTGTGCCAGTGCGACTCGGCCAGGAACGGCTGCATGTTGAGGCCCTTGCGCTGCCAGTACTTCAGGAAGAGCGGATCCAGGCTGGGAATGCCTGGCCAGATGTAGCCGCCGGCGCCCAGGATCTTCTGCGACGCCGGGGAGCCCAGCCACTGTTCCAGCTCCCAGGCGGCCTGCTGGTGCGTGCTGTGGGTGTTGATGGAGTCGATGAGGCCGTTCAGCACGGTCCAGTTGCCACTGGGGCCGGAGGGGAACGGCAGCACGCCGAGCTTGAACTTGACCTCGGCCGGCAGCCCGGATGTGATCCAGTCGCCGTTCTCGATCATGGCGACCTTGCCCTTGGCGAACAGCTGCTGGTCCTCGCCGTTGTTGGCGGCGCCGTCGGCACCGAGCGCCGAGCCGGGGGCAGCCACGTGCCACTTGTACATGAGGTCGGAGAGGAACTGGAATGTCTGCCGCCCGGCCGGGGTGTCGAACGCCACGTTCTTGGCGTACGGCTTGCCGATGATGTTCACGCCGTTCTCGGCCAGGAACGGCTCGAACCCCCACTGCATCTGGTTCGGGTCGTCGATGGCGTAGGTGGCGACCGAGTTCGGGTCGAACTTCGGCGACAGCGCGTTGTTGCCGTGGGTGTCCACCGTGAGCTCGCGCAGGAAATGCACCCAGCTGCCGCCGCTGGCCGGGTTCCAGCTCAGGCCGGCCGGGACCGTGATGTGATGCTTGGCGAAGTAGGTGGCGTTGTAGAAGTACGCGATCGTGTCCCAGTCCTTTGGCAGCCCGTACAGCTTCCCGCCGAACCGGTGCAGGCTGACCAGCGTCGGCAGGTACTGGCCGAGGTTGATGTGAGCCGCCTTGATCTTGGCGGTCAGATCCTCCATCACGCCGTCCTTCAGCCAGGACGCGATCATCGGCGTGTTCACCCAGAAGATGTCAGGCCCGCCGCCGGAGCTGAACTCGGTGGTCAGCTTGGGCTGGTAGTTGGGATACGGGAAGGTCTCGATCGTGACATGGATGTTCGGGTGAGCCTTCTCGAAGACCTTGATCGACTGCTGGTAGCCGGGGGTCTCAGCGGTCTGCCACTGCGCGTAGGTCAGGTTGATCTTCCCGGAGGCCTGGCCGGGGCTCGATGGTGCCGCCGCGCACGCGGCCGCGGTCACGGCGATGGCTGCGCCCGCGCTGGCCAGCGCGAGCCTGCGGGAGGTGATCAGCGGGAATCTTCGTCTGAGCATGGGGGTGCTCCTTACCTGTGGGGGTCAGCGGTTGACCCCGGAGAGTTGAATCGACCGCACGATCTGCTTCTGGAACACGGCGAAGATCGCCAGCAGCGGGACCAGCGCCACCAGTGAGCCCGCGAGCACCAGGTTCCAGTGGCTGACGAAGTAGGACTGCAGGCCGGCGATGCCTACGGTGAGGACCTGCTTGGACGGCGAATCGGTCACGATCAGCGGCCAGAGGAAGTTGTTCCATCCGAAGACGAAGGCGATGAGAGTGGCGGTGACGATGATGGGGCGGCCCATCGGGAGCAGGATCCTGGTCAGGATCCTCAGCTCCGAGCAGCCGTCCACCCGGGCCGCCGCGAACACCTCCGACGGCAGCGACCGGAAGTACTGCCGCATCAGGAAGATCGTGTACGGCGCCCCGAGCAGGTAGGGGAGGAACAGCGCCCAGTAGGTGTTGATGAGGTGGAACTGCCGCATCATCGTGTAGAGCGGCACCAGCGTCACCACGTTCGGCACCATGAGCGTGGCCAGGTACAGCGAGAACAGCCAGTCCCGGCCGGGGAACTCCAGCCGGGCGAACGCGTACGCGGCCAGCACGCCGAACGTCACCTGCCCGGCGGTCAGCGCGATCGTCACCCCGGCGGTGTTCTCAAGGAACCGCAGGAACCCGTCCCGGTTCAGCACGGTGGTGAAGTTGGCCAGGTACAGCGAGTGCGGCGGGGACCAGGGGGCGGTGCCGTAGACCCCGGCCTCGGTCTTGAACGCGGCGAAGAACGCGAGCAGGTAGGGGCCGACGAACACGACCGCGATGACCGCCAGGCACAGGTAGAACCCGGCGTAGCGGGAGGCCCGGGCCGCCGTCGTCATGTCACGACACCTCGTAGGTGGTGCGGTTGCGGAAGAACCGGAACTGGAGGACCGTGATCACCAAGATCACGCCGAACAGCAACAGCGACATCGCGGACGCCGAGCCGACGTCGAAGTTCTGGAAACCGGTGGCGTAGATGTTGTAGTTGATGACCTCGGTGGCGCTGCCGGGGCCGCCCTGGGTGGTGACATACACCTGGTCGAACACCTGGAACGACCCGATCACGTCGGTGACCAGCACGAACAGCATGGTGGGGTTGAGCAGCGGCAGCGTGATCCGGCGGAACTGCTGCCAGCCGGACGCGCCGTCGATGCTGGCCGACTCATACAGCTGCGACGGGATCGTCTGCAGCCCGGCCAGGAAGAACAGCATGTTGTACCCGGCGTACTGCCAGGTGGCCATCATCGCGATCACCGGCAACGCGGTGGCCTGGTCGCCGAGCCAGTTCGGCCCGTGCAGCCCGGCGATCAGTAGCAGCCGGTTCACCAGCCCGTTCTGGGCCTGGAAGAGCCAGCTCCAGACCACCGCCATGGCGACCGGCGTGGACATGTACGGCAGCACATACAGCGCCCGGAACAGGCCCATGCCGGGCAGCCGCCGGTTCAGCAGCATGGCCAGCGCCAGCGCTATCACGGTCTGGACCGGGATGTTCCACAGCACGTAGTAGGCCGTGATCGCCAGCGAGTGGAAGACGTGGTGGTAGCGGGCCATCGTCACGAAGTTGGCGAACCCGGCCCAGTGCGGCGGCTGCAGGAAGTTCCACTTGACGAAGCTGAGCAGCAGCACCAGTACGACCGGGATCAGCAGGAACACCACCACCCCGGCCAGGCTGGGCAGGATGAACGGGCCCGCCGTGGCAAGCTGCCGGAGCCGCCGCCGGCCGGTCCGGCGCCACTTCGGTGGCGCCGGGGGCGCCACCGAAGAAGGCAGCCGCAGGTCAGCCAGGCCCATGGGGCTACCTCGGTGGCTCCGGTGGCGGCCCGGTGCTCTCCCTGACCACGAGTTCAGGCTCCAGTGGCAGGCCGGCCGTGGCCGGCGAGCCGGGGCCGCCGAGGCCGGCCAGGGTGTGCAGCAGCGTGAAGCAGGCCCGGCCCACGCCGGCGAAATCGAGCCGCACGGTCGTGAGCGCCGGGGTGAGGAAGGCGGAGTTCGGCGTGTCGTCGAACCCGACCACGCTGACGCCGCCAGGGACCGGCCGTCCGGCTTCGGCCATGGCCCGCAGCACGCCGATGGCAAGGTCGTCGTTCCCGCACAGCACAGCGGTCACGGCCGGGTCGGCGGCGAGCCGCCGGCCCGCGTGGTATCCGGCGGCCGAATCCCAGCCGCCCGGGGCCGGCTCGGGGACCGGAACCCCGGCCGCCGCCAGGGCCGAGCGCCAGCCGGCCATCCGCGGGCTGGTGCTGGTGGAGGCCGGGATCGGGACGTAGTGAACGCTCCGGTGGCCGAGCCCGAGCAGGTATCCCGTGGCGTCCTTGGCTGCCTTCCGGTCGTCCACCCAGGCCCACGGGCGCCCCCGGGCGTCGCCGGGAGCGGGGGTCTCGACCGCGGCCGCTACCGGGGCCCCGGCCGGGATGGCGGCCAGCGCGCCGGCCCCGGTCCGGTCGTAGGCGATGACGATCAGCGCGGTGCCGGGCTCGGTGGCGCGCTCCACCGCGTCGGTGATCACGCCGGGCTCCGGCGATTCCAGCACCCGGATGCCCATGGCAAACCCGGCGGCCCTGGCCGCCTCCTCGATCCCTTGCAGCGTGGCGGCGTACCCGTACCTGGTCGTGTCGGAGGTGAGCACCGTGACCGCGTGGACCCGGCCGCCAGCCAGCGACCGGGCGGCCCGGTTCGGCCGGAACCCGAGTTCGGCGATGGCGGCGAGCACCGCGGCCCGGGTCGAGTCCCGCACGCTCGGGTGGTTGTTGATCACGCGGGAGACGGTCTGGTACGAGACCGCCGCGGCCGCGGCCACGTCGCGGATGCTGACCGGCCGGGCGGGCGCAGCCCCCGCGGGCCCGGCGGCAGGACGGCCGCGCACGGACCGGCTGCTTGTGTG